>CAXNIQ010000088.1:0-6072 GCA_964202465.1 Ilumatobacteraceae bacterium | reverse complement strand
TCGTCGGTACCAAATATCGACGGCTCCATCCGCAAGCGCATTCCTCTCACCGGTGTTATTCCGAGCCCGTCCAACCCACCATCTGGATGTGTGTTGCACCCGCGTTGCCCTCGTATGGCTGGCAGTGGTATGGAGCACTTGTGCACAAGTGTTGAACCTTCGCTCACCGAGGTTGATCCTGGTCACTTTATGCGTTGCCACATACCGCTCGATCAATTGCGCACAATTCAGACCCAATAGTCACTTGGGTCTACCCCCCCCAAGGACTTGACTAAGTCATCAATATGTCCATAGAGTGAACACATCGGATTGGGGTCATTCCGGCTCCACACGAATCAACAGGGGGACATTCCTACATGAATCAAACATCCACGAAAAGTGGGCTGTTGAAAAAACTCTCGATTGGTCTAGGACTCGCACTTGCAGTCTCAACCATCGGTGTTTCTTCAAGCAGCGCAAAGTCAGTTCCTTCAGCAAAGAAGGCCATCAACTTGGTCGTCATGCTTGGCGAAAAAGATGCTGGCTGGTGTACACAAGATTCACCGGGTGGTGGACAGATTGGTGCTTCAAACGCCGTACTCGAGACTTTGACCGTGATGAACAAAAAGGGCGTAATGGTCCCGTTCCTTGCCAAAGCCATCTCTAGCAGTGCCGACTACAAGACATGGACAATCGCTCTCCGTGAAGGAATCAAATACACCGACGGCGAAGACTTGAACGCCGACAACTTGATCTCGAACGCCCAAGCCTTGCTCGGTGTTCTCGCGTTCTACAAGGGAGGCGGACCAACAGCATCATTGCCAGCTATTGCTTGGCAAGGTGCTTTTGAAGCTCCAGGCATGGCCAACTTGAAAAAGATTGGTGCAGCATTGGCTAAAGGCACGCCAGCAACACAAATTCCTGAAGTAGGAATTTTACTTAAGGCTGTCGCAAAGGGAATCGTCAAGGTGGATGCGTACACCGTGCAGTTCAACCTTGCCAACCCACGTCCTAACTTTATGTACAACTTGTGGACAGCAGGACGTGTTCGCTTGATGTCGACCAAGTCACTGCTCAGCAAGAGCTGTGGAACTACAGAAGCAGTTGGTACTGGACCATTCATGATCAAGTCCAAGGGCGTCGATCAGTTCACAACAGAACTCGTGAAGAACCCTAACTACTGGCGCAAAGACAAGGCCGGCGTTCAATTGCCATATGCAGACACCCTTACTTTCAAGTCAGTTCTTGATGGTGGTCAGCGTGTAAATGCATTGGCAAAGGGCCAAGCCGACATGGCACTCTTCGGAGCAACATCGGGTCAGCAATTGAACCGCATGAAGACGATGAAGAATGTCAAGTTGTATGAAGGCAAGCGCGTGACAAACTGGACTTTGCACTTCAATACCACGAAAGCACCGTTCAATAACCAGACAGCCCGCGAGGCTGTTTCGTACGCAATTGATCGCGCTTCATATGCCAAAGTGCTGTGTGGTGGCAACTGTTCAGCAGCGACTTCAATCGCTCCATTAGGACACCCGTTGTACGCCAAAGGCATGATCACCTACAACTTGGCAAAGGCCAAGGAAAAGGTTGTTGCTTACAAGGCTGAGACTGGTAAAGACTTGGATATTTCGGCTCCAATCTCTGATACTGCTGAATCAACTGCAGAAGCAACCATGCTCTGCACGATGTTGAAGGCCGCAGGAGCAACTTGTGCCTTGATGGCGCCAGTTACTTCAACTGCCTACATCCTTCGCGGATTTGGTTTGGCACAACAGATGACAGAGTTCAACGTACTTTCCGGAACATTTGCCGAGTTCGGCTTGTTGTTCTTGACTGATACAGACCTTGAACTTTCTGGTTTCCGTTTCACCAACCCTGCTCTTGCAGCATGCTTCAAGAAGGCCCAAATGGTAGCAGTTGGCACAGACAAAGCTCCATACGCGCCTTGCATCAATGAGCTTCAGGGCAAAACCATTTGGAACAGCCTCTACACAGAAGGTCTGTTCTTTGCGACAGGAACCAAAGTTACTGGCGTGACTGACACAGTCTTGCCAGAAGGTGGAACCCGCGATGGTGTTCAACCAGGTTTTGGTGATTGGGCATACCTCACGAAGACTGCGTAAGTAAGCAGACTTCAAGTCAATAACTAGTAAGTAGTTGAAAATGCGGTGGGCGCAAGCCCACCGCATTTTCTATTTTCCGGATTAGTACCGTGCGCTGTTGCGGTGATATTCTCTTCTTACTGCAGCACACATGGGGATCAATGTTTAAAGTAATCACAAACTTCAAGCGCGCGGGGCAAGCACTGTTGGTGCTCTTTTTTGTCACCTTCGGTGTCACCTTGCTGATGCGACTTCTTCCCGGCGACCCTGCGTCTACGCTCTTTCCATTCAGCACACCAGATCAACTTGCCGAGGTTCGCACTCAACTCGGCCTTGATAAAAACGTGTTTGCGTACTACATCGACTGGCTCTGGAAGTTTCTCCACGGTGACTTGGGCTATTACTACGCAGCCACATTCGGAGATGCGGTCAAGGTCACTTCAATGCTCGCTCAAACCTTGCCGCGCACACTCCTGCTTATGGCTTACACCATCATCTTTTCACTCGCCTGCGCAATACCACTCGGCATGCTGCTTGCCTACAAAGCAGATTCTCGCCTCGACAAAATCTTGAGCAACATTCTTTTTGCAGTCTCGTCGATCCCCAACTTTGCAGTTGCACTTGGCCTTGCTTTCGTTATCGGCGTCAAATTTGATCTTGTCAACCCACTTGGATATATTCCGTGGGCCGAAAATCCTGCCGAGCACATCAAGTCAATGATCCTTCCGGTCTTCAGCCTGTCACTTGGTCTCATCGCAACTTTTACGCGCCTCTTTCGATCCGACCTTATTTCAACGCTCAAAGAAGACTTCGTCACCATGGCATCATCAAAGGGTCTGTCAAACCGTTGGATTTTGTGGCGCCACATATTTCGTCCGTCTAGCGCCACTCTCATGACTGCCGCCGCACTCAACATGGCGTCGCTCATTGGTGGTGCTGTGATTATCGAAGTGATCTTTTCTCTCAACGGTGTTGGCATGCTGCTCAACGCGTCCATTGCCCAGCGACAATATTTGGCAATCCAATCCGTGATTGCCCTCATTGCCGTTTCGTTTGTTGTTTTCAACATCATTGTCGACATGCTGTATTCGATCGTCGACCCAAGAGTAAGGGCGCAAAGTGGGTCTTAAGGGAAAACCGCTCGGCTACAAACTGTCGGCACTCTGGTTTGTTATTTGCGCACTGATGGCAACCCTATTTCGCTGGCTCCCCTTGCCGGCATGGGACTTCAACGATGCAAATGCGTTGGGCGTAGGAATATTCTCCAAAGGTCACATTCTGGGCACCGACTACGCCGGAGTTGACCAACTCTCTGCAATTATCAATGGCACCCGAATCTCCTTGGCGGTGGCAATTGTGTCTGTATTTTTTGCTCTCGCTATTGGTGGCGCTCTTGGCATCCTTGCCGCATACGCTCGCGGTATTGTCGACGCGATCATCACCATGTACTTCAACGTCACGCTGTCGGTCCCTACATTGATCCTCGTGCTGGCCATGGTCGCCATTTTTGCTAGCCCAGACCCATTTACCCCCGGTTACACCATTCCCCGAATCTTGGTATTGATTATCGCCATCACGTTTGTTGCTATCCCGATTCTTGGCCGACTCGTGCGAGCGACCGCAATGTCATGGGCCGGGCGTGAATTCATTTTGGTAGCCGAGTCAATCGGCGTCAAGCGCCGCCAGATTTTGTGGCACCACATTCTCCCAAACGTGTTGCCCACGATGCTCTCGATAGGTTTTTTATCTGCAGGTATCGTCATCGTTGTCGAGGGTGGTCTATCAATCCTTGGCGCAGGAGCCACACCTGGCTCTAGCTGGGGCTCGCTCCTTGCGCGCAACCGCAGCGACATTGCCCTCACCCCGCACACAACGTTTATCCCAGTCTTAGTGATTACTTTCACCGTCATGGCTCTCAACTATTTTGGTGACTACGCACGAACCAAAATAGATTCTCGAGAGTCACGCATTTGAGCGACCTCATTTCCATCACCGATCTTGTTGTCGACTTCGACACCAAGCGTGGCACTCTTCATGCCGTACGCGGAGTATCACTCAATATTGCTGCAGGCGAAAGCGTCGGCATCGTTGGCGAGTCGGGCTCTGGCAAAACCGTATTCTCTCGCGCAACAATGGGCCTGCTTCGCGGCAAGCGAGTGCACCGCACTGGCAAGATCATCTTTGAAGGCACCGACCTTCGTGCTCTCGATCACGAACACGTGCGTGCATATTGGGGCACCAAAATCGCCATGGTCTTCCAAGACCCAATGACCGCGCTTAACCCGGTGCGCCGTATCGGCTCACAAATGTCAGAATCACTTGTCAAGCGACTTGGTATGTCCAAAGAGGATGCCAAGAAGCGATCAATCGAGCTTCTCTCCCAAGTGCACCTTCCTGAGCCAGAGCTCGCTTTGCAAAAATACCCGCACCAGTTGTCGGGCGGAATGCGCCAACGAGTAATGATCGCAATGTCGATTGCATGCAATCCAAAACTCTTGTTTGCCGACGAACCAACAACTGCGCTCGACGTCACCGTGCAGGCACAAGTTCTCGAGTTGTTGGCAGACTTGCGCAAAGACATGGGCATGGCAATGGTCATTGTCACCCACGACCTCGGCGTTGTTGCCGGCTACACCGACAGAATCGCAGTGATGTACGGCGGCGAGATTGTTGAGTTAGCAACAACCACCGACTTGTTTGCCAACGTCAAGATGCCATATACCGAAGCGCTGATGAACGCAATTCCGCGCATCGACCGCAAGCGTGGCTCAAGCCTCGCTGCTATTGAAGGCATGCCACCAGATCCGACGACCAACCACACCGGTTGCTCCTTTGCGGCACGTTGCCCATACGCCCAACAAAAGTGTCGCGATGAGCACCCAGAATTAGTAGATGCTGGCAATGGCCATTTGTATCGCTGCTTTTTCCCAATCGGAGGCAAGTAACCATGGCCGGCACCGGAAAAGCCCACCTTCGCGATTCTCCTGCGCCGATCCTGCGCGTTGAAGATCTTGTTATCGAATACTGCACCAAAGGTCAACTGCCTGTGCAGGCTGTATCCGGTGTCAGCCTCGAAGTGCATGGCGGTGAAACTCTTGCAATTATTGGTGAGTCTGGCTGTGGCAAGTCGACTCTAGGAAAAGGCATCCTGCAACTCATCGAGACAAAGTCTGGCTCGGTGGTATTCGATGGTGTCGACATCACCACGCTTTCAAAAGAAGAGATGCGCCAAACACGCCCAAACATCCAAATGATCTTTCAAGATTCGATCAGCTCACTCGACCCGCACATGACCGTGTCCTCAATTGTTGAGCAGCCGCTCAAGGTTTGGAATCGCGGTAACGCCGAAGAGCGCAAAACCAGAGTCAATGATTTATTGCGCTCGGTTGGTCTTGACCCCGAAGTTGTAGGCGATCGCAAGCCAGGCGAATTCTCTGGCGGTCAGTGCCAACGCATCTCCATTGCCAGAGCGCTCTCACTCGCCCCAAAGGTGCTCATTTGCGACGAGCCTGTGTCGTCGCTTGACGTCAGCATCCAGGCCCAGATTCTCAACATTTTGCAAGAGATGAAGAACCGTTATGGCCTTTCACTCGTGTTTATCTCGCACGACCTTGCTGTCGTGCGTGCAATTAGCACCCGCATTGTTGTGATGTACCTGGGCAAGATCTGTGAAATCGCCGACCCAGACACGTTGTGCGAGACACCGCGCCACCACTACACCCACGCTCTTGTTTCTTCGGTGCCAGTACCTGACCCAACGATTAAGAATCGTCGGGCCGTCTTGCAAGGCGAGCCACCATCGCCCACCAACCCGCCGTCTGGTTGTCGCTTTCGCACTCGTTGCCCAGCTGCAACCGAGCTGTGTGCTGCCGAAGAGCCTCAATTGCGCGAGCTCACTGCTGGCCAATTTGTGGCCTGTCACCACCCTCGCGACTAGCTGCGCAGCACCCCACCTGTAATCTGCAGTGATGAACAACATTGCGTTTTT
>CAXNIQ010000087.1:0-6169 GCA_964202465.1 Ilumatobacteraceae bacterium | reverse complement strand
ATGGCAGCAGCGATGCATGCCTTGAGAGCAACCAAAGCAAGTCGGCGCATTGCAGTGCTAGGAGTAATGGCCGAGTTGTCGGAGCCCGAACAAGATCATCTGCAGATTTCTCGACTTGCCAAGCAACTTGGCATCGAGGTCATCGCTGTTGAAACAGATATGTATGAGGCGCAATCTCGCACGCGCGATGAAGTTGTCGCAATGCTTTCAACTGTAGAAAACACTGCGGCTATTTTGATCAAGGGTTCTCGGGTTGCTCAACTCGAGAAATTGGTTGCAATGCTCGCTACGCCTTGATCTCGGCTTGTTTTTTGTCCAGCGCGGTAATATTGCATCGCCACGCAAGGAAGAGGGCGGTTGCAGAACTGATCATCAGCATCGAGCGTGAACCGTAATGATCGATGAGTGGTCCGAAAAACATGTTGCCGAATGGGATGAGGCCGCCAAATGCCATGAACCACAGTGCAAGCACGCGACCGCGAACTGCGGGTTCGAGCCGCATTTGCACAACAGTCATCATGGATGTGGTTGTAAAGAAGTACGCAAATCCCAAAAAGAATCCTGAGATAAATGCCGGCAGAGGCGACTGCGAAAGTGCAAACAAAAACATTGCAACTGAAAATGCCGCGAATCCCCATTGAATGAGACGACGCATATCGACGTGTGAAAAGACAGTGCCGATTGCAAGTCCGCCAAGACACGCGCCGAAACCCCAAGTGGCGTACAGCCATTTGTAGGTGACGCCGCTTTCGTCAATCTTGAACGTGAGTCGGGCAACTGCAGGAAAGAGACCAACATAAGGAAGCGAGAGCAGCGAAAACGTTGCAAGCGAAACAATGAGGCGACGCACGACCGGCCTGTCGCGTGCGATAGAAAGACCAACAGTGAAGCGTCGCCAACCCTGTGTTGGGTCTGGTACAAAATCGGGCACTGTCACTCTGAGCAGCGCAAAAATAACAAATAAATATGTCGCGGCATTGAAATAAAAGAACTGTGCTGTGGTGGCACCCCACTGTGAGAAAACGGCAACGATGATGGGGCCCACGACGCGCGAACCGTTGATGACGGTGCTATTGAGTGCAATTGCTCCTGATAAATCTTCAGGTCGTACGAGCGATGGCAACATTGCAGACCAAGCTGGCGCATTGAGCGCATTTCCTATCCCCACACCGAAAGCCGCCGCAAAAAGTGCCCAGATTGGCGGAGTGCCGAGTGCGAGTGTTGCGAGTGCCACTGAAAAAGAAAGTTGCACAACCTGCATTGAGATCAGCCATTTTTTGCGGTTAAAACGATCGGCGATAACGCCTGCAGGGATCGACAAAAATAACAGCGGTCCTAATTGGGCAAAGATGAGCAATCCCACAACCGATGCTTTGCCCGTGCGGTGGTAGACGTAGGCAGGAAGAACAACATTTTGCATCCACGTTCCGATATTTGAGCCCAGTGATCCAAACCAGACAAGGCGAAAGTCGCGAACCCGAAGTGCTGCACGGGCACTCCCGCGCTGCGGCTTGTGGTTTGGCGTGTCGTTGGTATCAGTCATGTTCGTGGCGAGATCGGCAAGAATGCTGGTTATGGATCAAACACTTGAGAGCGATCTTGTCCTCCACGATACAACAGCATTTGGCGCTCAAACGATGTCAAGCGTCACCGCAACGAATACGACATCGTGCAGTTCGCCACGAGGAATTTTTTCCCAATGTCCGCATTGCGGCTCTGGTTTGTATGCCGAGCACGCACACTTCAGGTGTGGGTCGTGTGGCTGGCGCGACAGTTGCTGCGACTAGAAAAACTTGTTGCTGTTAAGCCAACGCGTCTTGGGGGCTAACAAACTCGGCGACGAGTTCACGAGCGACAGGCTCGCTTGTGATGTGCCCATTTGCAGTGTTGACTCCAAGACGGATTGCTTCACTCTGAGCTGCTGCACCACGTGCGCCAAGTGCTGCGACTTGTAATTGATACGGAAGCGTTGCGTTGGTGAGTGCGTAGGTGCTGGTGTTTGGCACTGCGCCTGGCATGTTGCCAACTGCATAGTGAATGACACCATGCATCTCATATACGGGTTCGGTGTGAGTGGTTTCGTGAGTCGTTGCGATGCATCCGCCTTGGTCAACAGCCACGTCAACAATGACCGAGCCTCGCTTCATGCTGCGCACCATGTCTTCACTCACAACGATCGGCGCACGTGCTCCTGCAACGAGTACTGCACCAATGAGCAGATCGGCTTCAGCGAGCACTCGCTCGATGGCACCACGATTTGATGCAAGCGTCGTGGTGCGACCAATACATATTTGTTCGATGTATCGAAGACGGTCAAGGTTTTTGTCAAGAATGATTACTTCGGCTTGCATACCGGCTGCAATCCACGCAGCGTTGTATCCAACATTGCCAGCACCGATGACAACAACTTTTGCTGGACGAACACCAGGTGCGCCACCCATCAGCACACCACGACCACCCTGTGGACGCTCGAGAAAGTGGGCGCCAGCTTGCGTTGCAAGGCGGCCGGCAATTTCACTCATCGGGGCCAGCAAAGGCAGTGATCCATCTTCGAGTTGCACCGTCTCGTATGCAATGGCGGTGGTCTTTGCCTTGAGCAATGCTTGCGCAACTGCCGGATAGGCAGAAAGGTGAAGATACGTAAACAGTGTGAGGTCTGGGCGCAAGAATCCAAATTCTTCAGCCTTTGGTTCTTTGACCTTGACGACCATTTGCTGGCTCCACGCGTCGGCAGCAGTTGGCACGATTGTTGCTCCAGCCGTCACGTATTCGGCGTCACTGATAGAGGCGCCTTCACCAGCACCCTGTTCCACAAATACCTGCGTACCAAGTCGCTCAAATTCACGCACTCCATCAGGGGTGAGCGATACTCGACCCTCTAAAGTCTTTATTTCTTTTGGCACACCCAGTGTTTTGATGAAGCTATCCATACGAAAGACCCTACGCCACTATGGGGTGCTCCATTTGATAGCCAAGTAGTTGAAAACAAGATATTTCATGCCAATTGTTCTGTCTGGTTAGTGTTGTCTCATGAAATCCTTCAATAACTACATCAATGGCAAAGAAGTTGGGGCACAAGACGGTCGCACAACGCCAATCATCGATCCTGTAACCGGCAAGCAATATGCAACTGCTGCACTATCAGGACCTGGGGATGTTGACAATGCAATGAAGGCAGCGGCCGATGCATTTGAATCGTGGAAGCACTCGACTCCGTCTGTGCGCCAAAAGGCAATCAACGACATTGCTGATGCGATGGAAGCCAACATGACCGAATTGATTGAAGCCGAGATTGAAAACACTGGTAAGCCTCGCGCAATTACTTTCGGCGAAGAGGTTCCACCGATGATGGACCAGATTCGTTTTTTTGCTGGCGCTGCACGAATGCTCGAAGGCAAGAGCGCGGGCGAATACATGACCAACTTCACTTCATACATTCGTCGCGAGCCAATCGGCGTGTGTGCTCAAGTTGCACCATGGAACTATCCGCTGATGATGGGTGTCTGGAAATTTATTCCTGCAATCGCCGCAGGTAATACCACTGTGCTCAAACCAAGTGACACCACACCTGCATCGACTGCTCTGATTGCCAAGATTGCTGGTCAGGTTTTGCCTCCAGGTGTACTCAACGTAATTTGTGGCGACCGCGACACAGGACGCGCAATGGTCACGCACGACACACCAGGAATGGTCTCTATCACTGGATCGGTGCGAGCAGGAATGGAAGTGGCCGAAGCCGCTGCAAAGAGTTTGAAGCGTGTGCATCTGGAGCTCGGTGGAAAAGCACCCGTCATTATTTTTGATGATGCCGACATCGATCTTGCTGTTGAGACAATTGCAATGACCGGATACTTCAATGCTGGTCAAGACTGCACCGCAGCAACGCGCGTGATTGCAGGACCAAAGATTTATCGCGACTTTGTAGATGCACTGACCGAGGCCGCCAAGAAAACCAAGACTGGCAAGCCAAGCGAAGATGTGCTCTATGGGCCACTCAATAACGAAACACACTTGAGCAAGGTCAAGGGGTTTGTCGATCGCACACCAAAGCACGCCCGCATCACAACAGGCGGATCACAAATCAGCGGCGCGGGCTATTTCTTCGAGCCAACAGTGATCTGTGACCTCAAGCAGCAAGACGAGATGATCCAGAACGAAATGTTTGGACCAGTCATCACTGTGCAGCAATTTAGTGATGAAGAAGAGGCGCTCAAGTGGGCCAACGGCGTGGAGTATGCGCTTGCATCTTCGGTATGGACACGCGACCTTGGTCGTGCAATGCGCATGACAAAAAATCTCGATTTTGGTTGCGTTTGGGTCAACACCCACATTCCGATGGTGGCCGAAATGCCGCACGGCGGATACAAAAAATCGGGCTACGGCAAAGATTTGTCTGCCTATGCATTGGATGATTACACGCGCATCAAGCACGTGATGATTAACCTCAACAGTTAGTCAGTTGTAGAAAACAAGAGCACGGGGGAAAGCATGGAAAATGGCGAGCGCGGTTCTGTTGAACTGATCAATGTCACCAAGAAATACGGTGACGTGCTCGCTGTTAATGGAATCAATCTGCAGATCAAGGCAGGAGAGTTTCTTTCTTTGCTCGGTCCATCTGGTTGTGGCAAGACAACGACGCTTCGAATGCTGGCAGGCTTTGAACAACCCGATGAAGGCTTCATCCGCATTAATGGTCTTGAGGTGCAGGGCGTGCCGCCGTACAAGCGCGACGTCAACACGGTGTTTCAGCACTACGCACTTTTTCCACACATGTCGGTTGCCGAAAACGTTGCTTACGGGTTACGACAAAAAGGTGTTAATAAGGTAGAGACCGCAACTCGTGTGATGGAAGCGCTCGACATGGTGCAGATGACCAAGCTGGCAGAGCGCAAGCCGCGCCAAATGTCGGGTGGCCAGCAGCAGCGTATTGCAGTTGCGCGCGCACTTGTTAATCGTCCGAGCATTTTGCTTCTCGATGAACCGCTTGGGGCACTCGATCGTAAATTGCGCGAAGAGATGCAGATCGAATTGAAGCTGTTGCAGAGCCGACTAGGAATCACATTCGTATTCGTTACTCACGACCAAGAAGAAGCAATGTCGATGTCGAACCGCATTGCCATCATGCTCGACGGACATATTGAGCAGCTCGGCGACCCTGAGACTGTGTACGAGCACCCAACGTCTGCATTCGTTGCCGGATTTATTGGTCGCAACAACTTTTGGCAGGGTATTGCAACCGAGGACGGTGCCCGAGCCGACGATGGCACAGTGTTTCTAGCCACTCGACCTGAAGAGAATGTGCCAAATGGCGAAGCTGCTCTTTCTGCTGTGCGTCCAGAGTGCATCAACTTGTCTGCAGCACAACCAGCCCAGACGACTAACGCAGTTGAGGCGAAGGTCGCTGGCGTGTCGCATTTCGGCGACGTGCTGCAATACGTAGTACGCGCCAAAGGTCGCGATATTTTGGTCATGGTGGCTCGCACCAATCCATCACGTTTTGCCCTTGGCGAAACGGTGTGGTGCTCGTGGTCGGCCGAGGATGTGTATCTGTTTTCGGCCAGGCAAGCCAGTGTTGTCATGGCGGCGCCGGCTCATGACTAATATCAAACCAACCTCATCAACAACGACAATAGGAGTATGACATGAAAAAGGAATCACCAAAAGAACTCAGAATGCTTGCACCAGATAGCTTTCGCGAGAAGCTCTCACGTCGTGCGTTCCTGCAAGGCGGAACTGCGCTTGCTGGTTTTGCATTGATTGCAGCGGCTTGTGGAAATTCGTCAACTGACGAAGCAGCAACAACAGATACTGCTGCAGCTGGATCGACAGACGGTTTGGCAAGTGGCGACTGGAGTCGCGTTATTAACACTGCAAGTGGCACGTTGGCCATGTACACATGGGGCGACTACAACGACCCAGAACTTGTTGGTGCGCTTGCTGCATCAACCTTGAGCGTGACGATGAAAGTCGACTACTACGGGAGCAACGAAGACTTGATTACCAAGTTGGCAACAAGTGCAGGTGCAAGCGGTTTTGACATCGTGGTGCCAACTGGTCCGTACATTACACAGATGGTCGAAAAAGGATTGCTGCAGAAGTTTGATAAGTCGTTGATTCCAAACATGGTCAACGTCGACCCGCTGTACCTCGGTCAGGCGTGGGACACCAC
>CAXNIQ010000086.1:0-6185 GCA_964202465.1 Ilumatobacteraceae bacterium | reverse complement strand
ATGTGGGAGAAAAAAATCTTGAATTGATTCTTCGTGGTAGAGGCCGAGTGCGCGCTCGATGCGGATCACTCTGATCGCGTTGGTGAAGGAGTGAAGCGGCACGTCAACGCCATTGACGAACGCCGAACCAAATCGGTTTCGAATCAGTGTGTATACGGTGTAAAACACAGCGACAATGAGTGCCTCTTTCCACCACAGTGTGCGATGGTGGCGCGGCACGGCAACTGCAGTTGCTGGCTGAGGGCTACTTGTCACATAAAAATTGTAGGCTGACGAGCATGAAAATTGAAGGGTCCCTGAGCACTGAAGAGAATCTTGTCGATGCCGATGTACTAGCCAAAGTATTGGCTAGGGGTCGGAGCACCGGAGCTGAGTTTTCTGAGATCTATATAGAGGACAAGCGATCGACCTCGGCTGGGCTCGACGACGGCAAAGTCGAGCAGGTTACGAGCGGTCGCGATCGTGGCGCGGGCATTCGTGTAGTCGCCGGCGAAACAACAGGCTTTGCCCACACATCCGACTTGTCCGAGCGCGGATTACTTGCCGCCGCCGAGGCTGCTGCAGCTGCAGCGCGCCAAGGCGATGGCAGAGTGCACAAGATTGCACTCCAGCCGTTGTTGCGTCACCCAGTCAATAGCGTGCGCATTGCACCAAGTGGTGTACCAAAGACCAGCAAAGTTGCGCTGCTCGAGAGGGCCAATGCCGCTGCTCGGTCTATCGACGGTGCGATTGTGCAGGTGTCGGCAGCATACGGCGACTCGTACAAGCGCATCTTGGTTGCCAATAGCGACGGTGTGTTTAGTGCCGATGATCAGGTGCGCACATTGTTTCGAGTGAACGTTGTGGCAACAGGTGATGCGGGAATGCAAACTGGATACGACTCACTTGGTCACACCATCGGTTTTGAAGTGTTTGATGAAAACGATGTTGAAGAGATGGCCATTCGTGCCGCCAAGCAAGCAATCGTAAAACTGCAGGCTCGCCCAGCACCATCGGGTTCGCTACCTGTTGTGATCAAGCAGGGCAGTGGCGGTGTGTTGTTTCACGAAGCATGCGGACATGGTCTTGAAGCAGACCTCGTTGGCAAAGGCGCAAGTGTGTACCGCGGCAAGATGGGCGAACTTGTTGCATCACCACTCGTGACATTGATCGATGACGGAACAATGAGTGGCGAGTGGGGCGCAATTGGGATTGATGATGAAGGTCATCCATCGCAACGCAACGTGTTGATCGAAAACGGAATTTTGACCGACTACATGTGGGACTTTTTGCGAGCACGCAAGGAGAACCGTCGTCAAAGTGGCAATGGTCGTCGACAGAGTTATGCAGACTTGCCGATGGTGCGCATGACCAACACATTTGTGACCAACGGAACCGAAGACCCAGATGACATTGTGCGCGCAACCGAGCACGGCGTGTATGTGGCCAAGCTTGGCGGCGGCAGTGTAGACACCGCAAGCGGCGACTTTGTGTTTGGAATGGTCGAGGCGTACCTCATCGAAAACGGCGAGATCACTGAACCGCTTCGCGAAAGCAACTTGATCGGCAACGGACCACAGGTGTTGAAAGACATCGACTTGCTTGGCAACGACTTTGCAATGGGCAACCCAGGCATGTGCGGAAAAGATGGTCAGGGTGTGCCAGTAGGCGACGGACAGCCAACGCTGCGCGTGAAGGCAATGACAATCGGCGGAACAGCAGCATGATTACTAGCTCAAGTAACAGCGTTCCTGATCTGCAAGCAATTGTTGACCGAGTAGTGGCAAAGGCGGGGAAAGGCGAGCAAATTGAGGCCTATGTCAGTCGTGGCGGCGAGACTGCAGTGCGCGTCTATGAAGGCGAAGTAGAGCATTTCGTTTCGGCACAAAGCGAAGGCATCGGTATTCGAGTTATTAGAAATGGCCGCACGGGCTTTGCCTATGCAGGCACGCTCGACGCCGAAGCGATTGCCGAAGTGCTTGCCGATGCGCGCGACAACGTATCGTTTGGAACGCCGGACGAATATGCAGGACTTGCAGAGCCAGACGGTGTTGCGCAAATTCCACAAAAGTTTTGGGACGACGAACTGGCAGCCTACGCAACTGCCGACAAGATCTCGCTCACAAAAGAGCTCGAAAAACTTACGCTTGGCATGGACTCACGAGTGCGCGTCGAAGAATCTAACTACGACGATGGTTGGGGTGAGGTTGCAGTTGCAACGACCACTGGCATTCGTGAAAGTGGTCGAGGCAACTCGTGTTACGTATCAGTAAGCACGCTTGCCGACGACGGCGACGAGACACAGACTGGTTTTAGTTTTTCGGTTGGCGACTCACCAAAAGAATTCAACTTACCTAAGGCCGCACGTGAAGCCGCCGATCGCGCAACACGATTGTTGGGCGCTGTTAAACCGCCAAGCAAGCGCACCACAGTGGTTCTTGACCCGTATGTGACGTCGCAATTTTTGGGGGTGCTCTCGAGCACGCTCAATGGCGAAAACGTTTCAAAGGGCCGCAGTTTTTTTGCCGACAAGCTTGGCGAAACAGTTGCAGACCCACGGATCACGCTGGTTGATGACCCAACAAACCCGCTTGCATACACGGCTACCGACATTGATGGCGAAGGCCTGGCTGCACGTCGCAATGTATTGATTGAAAATGGTGTGCTCAAGATGTTTGTGCAGTCGAGTTATAGCGCGCGCCGCACGGGCACAAAGAGCACAGGAAACGCAACACGCGGCGGCTTTGGCGGCACACCTGGCGTTGGGTGTTTGGCAATGCAATTACAACCGGGCACGCAGAGTCAAGAAGAGTTGATCAAGGGTGTTGATGACGGCGTATGGATACAGATGGTGCAAGGTCTGCATAGCGGTGTCAACCCAATCTCTGGTGACTTCTCGACTGGTGCATCGGGCATGATGATTCGCAATGGTGCGGTTGCCGAACCAGTGCGCGAGTTCACTATTGCTTCAACACTGCAGCGCATGTTGCTCGACATCGTGGCTATTGGCGGCGACATCGATTGGCTGCCTTCGCGTGCTGTGGGCTTGACGCTCGTGATCCGCGACGTGACTATGAGTGGTCAGTAGCGAGCGGCCAATAACGCGCCAAAACCCTGCAACACCCCTGCTGTAGCATATGTGCTACAGTTCGAAAATGACCGAAGTGCCTTCCCGCGAATTGCGAAATAACACGCGTGACCTCATCACGCGCGCAAACAAAGGAGAAACGATCGTGATCACTGTTGACGGCATACCAATGGCAGAGTTGCAACCTATTCCAAGCAAGGCAACGTGGGTACGAAAAGAGATTTTCTTTGCAGATTTCGTACAAGCCGATGCCGCAATGTTGCGCGATATTCGTGAAGGGCTTCCGACGATGGAAGAGCTTGATCGACGAGCTGATGCCATGTGGGATGGCACAAAGTGACGCGCGGGTTGCTTGACACCAACATCTTTATTTCTCGTGAAATGAGAAGACCTCTGGACGTCGCGAGCATGCCCGATGAGGTTTCCGTTTCGGTCATCACACTCGCAGAATTGCAGCATGGCATTTACAAGGCGGCCAACTTAGAGCAGAAGAAGATTCGGATGGCCACATATCAGCAAGCAGCAACTCTTGAAGCGCTCGTAATTACGATTGAAGTTGCAAACATCTGGGCCGGTCTGCGGGCGTCTGTGCGTGGAGGAAAACGACAGATAACTGAGAATGACTTGTGGATAGCCGCGACTGCAATTCAGCAAGGAATTCCATTAGTGACCCAAGACAGTTCGTTTGAAGGACTGCACGACCTTGAAACCATTTTTGTTTAACACGATCCACTAAACCTGTACCTATGCCAATCCTTCACGCAATCATTCTCGGGTTGGTGCAAGGGCTCTCCGAATTTTTGCCTATTTCGTCGAGTGGTCACCTGGCGTTGGTGCCGTGGTTGTTTGGGTGGAATGACTTTGGCAACTTGGCCAATGGCGCTGCAGTAGAAAAAGCTTTTGACACGTCATTACATTTGGGCACATTGCTTGCAGTGTTGTTTTACTTGCGCCAAGAGCTCGTTGGTTATGTTCGCGAAGGTGTGCGTTTGATCATTGCCCCCAAACGCGCAGACAAGCAGATGGGCCGAAGGGCGTGGCTTTTTGCTGCATCAGCTTTACCTGCTGGAGTTGCTGGCGCGATTGGCGAAGACTGGGTGACCGAAAAACTCGGCAAGCCAGTGATGATTGCTGTTTCGTTAATCGTTTTTGGACTTGTGTTGTTGTGGGCTGACCGACTCGCGGGCGAGCGCGATGAAGACTCGTTTTCTACTCGCGACGCCTTTTTCATTGGCCTCGCCCAAGTTGTTGCTCTTAACCCAGGCACTTCGCGCTCGGGCATCACTATTACTGCAGCCCGCAAGTTTGGTTTCTCGCGCGATGCCGCTGCACGAGTGAGCTTTTTGATGAGCGTGCCAGTGATTGGTGGAGCAGTGTTGTTTAAGTTGATAAAACTTGCCAATGACGGCATACCCGAGGGCTTGCTCACACCAATGATTGTTGGCATAGTTGCTGCAGGTATCTCTGGTTGGATAGCAATGTGGGGCATGATGCGCGTGTTGCGCAGCCGAAGCTTCAATGGATTCGTTATTTATCGAGTACTCATTGGCACAGGTGTGTTGCTGCTCGCTGCTAGCTCAATCCGTTAGACGGTTTGCCTAGCTCGACACCACCAACGTTGCGTCACCTATTGCTGCTGCGCTTGCAACTGCTGCAGAAAATTCGGCTGGCACAGCGACTATTACTCCAGTGACTACACCAGTTGTGTTTTCGATCAGGCTGAGCACGAGCGCATCAGCCGCAAGCACAATGCCATTAGCGATGATGTCGACATGATCGCCAACCTGCATTGGTGGCAGCGCAGCAGGCGGCACGATGGCCACTGATCGAAAACCAATCGGTAGTTGTAATTGTTTTGAAGTGCTAGTGCCCGTGTTGGTAGTGGTGAGTAATTCTCCAATCGAGATTGATTGTTGAGCAACTAAACCAGTTTGCAGATCGTGCAGGGCGGTTGGGGAAACCGCAGAGCGGGGAAGTGACCGCAGACTAAACAACTGTGAAGTGATGATGTCACCAGGTTCAATGTTGCTTGAAGCAATGAGTACTGGTGTGGTTGAACCGAGTGAGGCGGTTGCCGACTGCATGCGTGAAAGTGTGATGAAGAACGTAAGCGCTGCACAACACACGAGACTCGCAATGACTTGATGTTGTCGCCGATTATTGCGGCACAATGCCAAGTAGTTGGCTGCGGCTATTTCGCGTATGCGCACAATGACGGGAGCAATGACACCTAAAAGTTTGTGAAGCGATGCCGGTACGAGTTTGTTGTTCATGCATTGTTGTGTGCGCGAGACACACTAAAAGTGCGGGGTAACGAGCCCGGGGTTATGAGGCGGGCGAGGCAGCGGGTGCGTTGGCTGGGGCAGCCGCGGGTGTGGCAGCGGGTGTGCTGGCCGGAGTTGTCGAGCTCGACGAAGTACTCGACGAATCAGATGTGCTCGGGGCTGCACTCGAGGTCGAAGCTGGCGTTGTGCTGCTCGAAGTCGATTTGCTGTCGGTTTTGTAGAAACCGCCGCCCTTAAATGAAACACCAACAGGTGTAAACACCTTTTTGACTGGCTTTACAACACCGTCTTGCGGGTGAGCCAGCTCGGTCAATGGGTCGTCGGTGAAGGCCTGGTAAACCTCGATTGTCTCGCCGGAATCAATGAATTTGTAAACATACGTTGGCATCAGGTCAACAATTCTAGGATGCAGGGGTGGCAATGCACACCGCTGTTATCCCCGCTGCTGGAATGGGGACGAGATTTCTGCCTGCGACCAAGGCCGTGCCAAAAGAATTGATGCCCATCTTTGACACGCCAGCTCTGCAGATTGTGATGGATGAGGCAATTGGGGCGGGGTGCGACCACATTGTTGTGGTGTCGAGCAAAGCCAAGAGCGGCATTGAGGCCTATTTGGAGACGTCGCCCGACGTGGTCAAGCGAGTGCGAGATAGCGGTCGCACCGAATTGGCAGATCGTCTTGCGCTCATTGGCACCGATGTCAAGGTCAGCGTCGTCTATCAAGATGCTCCAAGGGGCCTTGGTCATGCGGTTGCGTGCGCACGACAAGCAGTTGGTAACGAATCATTTGCGGTGTTGTTGCCCGACGAGTTGATGGGCGATGCCTCGTTACT
>CAXNIQ010000085.1:0-6237 GCA_964202465.1 Ilumatobacteraceae bacterium | reverse complement strand
ACTGGCGATGATAAGGGTCGTAGCTACTTCATAAACATCAAGGGACCAGAATTGCTCAACAAATATGTCGGAGAAACCGAAAGACAGATTCGTTTAATTTTTGAACGAGCTAGAGAGAAGAGCGAAGAAGGCTGGCCGGTGATCATCTTCTTCGACGAAATGGATTCGATGTTTCGAACACGTGGAACAGGAATCTCATCTGACATGGAATCTACGATTGTTCCGCAATTGTTGGCAGAGATTGATGGCGTTGAAGGGCTCCGAAACGTCATTGTTATCGGCGCCACCAATCGCGAAGACCTCATTGACCCTGCCATTCTTCGTCCTGGTCGCTTAGACGTAAAAATCAAGGTTGAACGACCTACCGCAGTTGCTGCGAAGCAAATTTTTGCTCGCTACATGACCATCGAGCTTCCAATTAGTGAGCAAGCAGTAGCTGAACTTGGAGCCGGAAACCTGCAACAGGCGGTAAGTGCGATGATCGAGCACGCAGTTGGCGAGATGTATGCGACAACTGAAGAAAACAGATTTTTGGAAGTGACCTATCAAAACGGCGAGAAAGAAGTGATGTACTTCAAAGATTTTGCCTCTGGTGCGATGATCGAGAATATTGTGCGAAGAGCAAAAAAGTTAGCTATCAAACGATTGATCGAGACAGGGATACGAGGAATATCGCTAGACGATCTTGTTGACTCGATCCATCAAGAGTTTAAAGAACACGAGGATTTGCCAAACACAACAAACCCAGATGACTGGGCCAAAATCTCTGGCAAAAAGGGAGAACGCATCGTATTTATTCGCACGCTCGTGCACGATCAAACCGCCAGTAGCTCTGGGCGCGATGCAGGTGGCAAGTCAATTGAACGCACTGCAACGGGGCAGTACCTCTAAGTGGCAATACCGAAGGTGTGTGGAATTGAAACTGAATACGGAATCATATTTAAGGGTGGTGATGTAAATCCGATCACTGCGTCGTCAATCATCGTTAATGCCTATTCGCAAGGCGTAACTGATTCTGTTGGTTGGGATTACGTCGATGAACATCCCGGCAATGACGCTCGTGGGTTTTCGTTAGACGACTATTTGTTTCCAGAATTCGAGTCGCAGCTTGTCAATACGGTGTTGACCAATGGCGCGCGGTATTACGTTGACCATGCACATCCCGAGGTCAGCACACCCGAGTGTCGAACGGCGCTGGAAGCCGTCTTATTTGATCGAGCTGGTGAAGAGATCGTGCGTCGAAGCATGCAGATAGCCAATGAGGGATTGCCATCCGAATCAGAGATCGTTCTCTACAAGAACAACTCTGACGGTAAGGGAAATAGCTACGGATGCCATGAGAACTACTTGGTTTCTCGCACGACACCGTTCGCTCAAATTGCACAACAAGTAACAACTCACTTCGTGAGTCGACAGATTTTCTGTGGTGCGGGGAAAGTTGGAGTCGAACATAGTGGCATTGCATCCAAGGGCAATTCATCGCCATGGTTTCAGATCAGTCAACGTGCCGATTTTTTTGAAGAGGAGATCGGTTTAGAGACAACCCTCAAGCGACCCATCGTCAACACTCGCGACGAACCGCACTGTGATCCGCTCAAATATCGAAGGTTGCATGTCATTGCGGGCGACGCCAACATGAGCGAGGTTGCAACATTCCTCAAAATTGGAACTACTGCGATCGTTCTCGCGATGATTGAGGACGACGAATTTCCCGAGCATCTTGTAATCAGCGACCCGGTGAGCGCAGTCCGACGAATCAGTCACGACCATTCTTTGCACACCGCTGTCGTGATGTCGGATGGCCGCCGCCTCACGGCGTTACAAATTCAGTTCGAACTCTACGAAGCAGCAGTGCAATACGCAGCCAGGTATGGCCTCGAAGCAGTCGACCAATCGGTTGGACAAGACGTGCTACTCCGTTGGCAAAATGTGTTGCTGGGTCTTAATAGTGACCCAATGTCAGTTGCCAATGTTGTTGATTGGGTTGCAAAATTGAGAATCGTCGAGGGCTTTACCTTGAGACATGGGTTGCAGCACGACGATGCGAGATTGAAAGCTATTGATCTGCAATACCACGACATGAGAGTAGATAAATGTTTGGCATTACGTGCCGGTCTTGAGGTGCTGTGTGAAACAGATGATGTCTTGCGCGCGATGAGCCAACCTCCGACAAGCACTCGCGCATATTTTCGAGGCACAGTGTTGCAGCGTTGGCCCCACTCAGTGATTGCTGCCAACTGGGACAGCGTTGTTTTCGATATCGACAATGAGGGTTTGAAGCGCGTGCCAATGGCAGAGCCGCTGCGGGGAAACAAAGCGCTTGTTGGCGAATTGCTTGCCAAGTGCCAAACACCCGCTGATCTCTTAGCCAGAATTGGCTTACAAATTTGAGATAATCCCAGGCTGGCATCTCTTTGGGATTTTGAGTATGGTGCGTTAATGCCTGAGCAAATCAAAAAATCTCGTCAAGCACGAAGTCACTCGGAAACCCAGAATGATGCGTCAAGTGCAACAGGCTCTCAAACCAAGAGTCTTGCTGTGGATTTGGATAGTTTGCTTGACGAAATTGATGAGGTTCTTGAATCAAATGCCGAAGAGTTCGTCAAGAGTTATGTACAAAAAGGCGGGCAGTAGCCCTATACATTGAGTCATATGTCGATGCCGATGTTTCCCTTTGCTCAGGACCCAGGTGCAAGTTTTGGCGAACTACTGAAGCGTGTTGGATTATCGCCCTTTGGTGAAATCGTTCCAGTAAACGAGATGCTTGTTCCGCATGCAACAACTTGTGTCGCTCTGCGTTGCGCAAACGGTGTGGTGATGGCTGGTGACAGGCGAGCAACGTCGGGAAATCTCATCAGCCATCGAGAAATGGAAAAGGTTGTAGAGGCCGACCAATTCAGTGGGGTCGCCATTGCTGGTGCTGCTGGTCCGGCGATGGAAATGGTCAAACTTTTCCAACTACAAATCGAGCATTACGAAAAAGTAGAAGGTCAATCCCTCACGCTTGAAGGTAAAGCCAACCAATTGTCGATGTTTGTTCGGAGTAATTTGCCAGCGGCAATGCAAGGTTTTATGGTCGTGCCCATTTTTGCGGGTTACGACACGCTGTTGCAACATGGCCGACTGTGGAACTATGACGCGACTGGCGGACGTTACGAAGAGCACGACTTTGTGGCAACAGGATCAGGAATGTTGCACGCTGGAACCGTATTGCGAATGACATGGAAGCGCGATATGACGATCGATGAAGGTGTCAGCCTCGCGGCTAGAGCACTGTGGGAAGCATCGGATGCAGATTCGGCAACCGGTGGTCCTGATTCTTTGCGGGGCATCTATCCGGTGATCGCATCAATCACCAATGAAGGCTTTGCAAGAATCGCTGATGATCAACTCAAAAAGACCTACGAAGCAATTGCCGATGGCGTGGTACAGCGATGAGCATGCCTTTTTATGTAGCCCCCGAACAGATGATGAAGGACCGTGCGGATTACGCACGAAAGGGCATTGCACGAGGTCGGGCACTCGTTGCCTTGCAATACAACGACGGTATAGCGCTTGTCGCAGAGAACCCATCAAATACGTTGCGCAAGATCAGCGAGATCTACGACCGGATTGCTTTTGCCGGAGTAGGTAAATACAACGAGTTCGATCAACTTCGTGTTGCCGGCGTGCGAGCAGCAGACCTCAAGGGTTACCAATTCTCTCGACTTGATGTTGACGCTCGAGGTCTTGCCAATCAATACGCGCAGATTTTGGGTCAAACATTCACACACGAAATGAAGCCATTAGAGGTTGAAATACTTGTTGCTGAGGTTGGTGTCGATGCAACCAAAGATCAGTTGTTCCACATCATGTATGACGGAACCGTCATTGACGAACATAGGTTTACTGTTCTCGGCGGAGACATGGAATCGATACGAGGTCGACTCGTTGAAATTTTCGTTCCCGACTCAACACTTCAGGATGCTGTCAAGTTTGCACACCAAGCACTTTCAATTGGTGACACCCCAATCAGCGCTACCGAACTTGAGGTGGCAGTTTTGGTGAGAAATGGTGCACGTCGATGCTTCTCGCGCCTCAATGAATCTACGATCACGCAATTTCTGTCTTAATCAGTAGCCGTCATGGACAAACGAATATTCGGCATTGAGACCGAATACGGGGTCACGTGCACACTACGTGGACAACGTCGCCTCAGCCCCGATGAAGTTGCCAGATACCTCTTTCGCCGTGTCGTGTCGTGGGGCAGAAGTTCTAATGTCTTTTTGGAAAATGGAGCGCGACTGTATCTAGACGTTGGATCTCATCCTGAATATGCAACACCTGAGTGTGACTCGATTTACGACTGCACCGTTCATGACAAAGCGGGCGAGCGTAAACTTGAGGAATTACTCATAGGCGCAGAGCAAAGACTGCGTGATGAAGGCATCAAAGGAACGATCTATCTGTTCAAGAACAACACCGATTCAGCAGGAAATTCGTATGGCTGTCACGAAAATTATTTGACTCGCCGGAGTGACCAGCCAGATACCTACCAACATGACCTGATTCCGTTTTTGGTCTCGAGACAAATTTTTACCGGCGCAGGTCAGGTATTGCAGACGGCGAGAGGCCCAATCTTTAGCATCGCCCAACGCGCAGAACACATTTGGGAGTCGATGAGCTCTGCCACCACACGCAGTCGTCCAATTATCAATACTCGAGACGAGCCACACGCTGACGCCGAGAAGTATCGAAGACTTCACGTGATCGTTGGCGATTCAAACATGAGTGAGTACACAACATTTTTGAAACTGGGAAGTACCGCTTGCATGCTGAGAATGATCGAAGCAAAAGATTTTACGGTGCGGGATCTGAAGCTCGAAAATCCGGTGCGGGCAATACGAGAATTTAGTCATGACATCACCTGCAGAAAACGGGTACGTCTCGAAGGTGGTCGCGAATTGTCTGCACTCGATATCCAACGCGAGTATCTCGACAGTGCATTGCGCTTCGCCGATAGCCACGGTTTTTCTGCGATGGAAATGCGAGCTCTCGAAATGTGGGAGCACTGTGTCTCAACGATTGAGAATGATCCACTAAAACTTGGCACCGAAGTTGATTGGGTGATTAAACACAATCTCATTGAGGCCTATAGATCGAAACACGGACTCGCACTTGATGATTCTCGTATTCAGGCGTTGGACTTGCAATATCACGACATTCGTCGCGACAGAGGAGTTTTCTACCGGATGCAGAATCGTGACATGGTCGAACGGGTGTGCACTGAGGACGACATCGTAAAGGCAATGGAGATTGCACCCCAAACAACTCGCGCCCGACTCCGTGGTGACTTCATACGAGCAGCAAAAGACAAAAAGCGGGATTACACGGTCGACTGGGTACATCTCAAAATCAACGATCAGGCTCAACGAACGGTCTTGTGCAAGGACCCATTTAAGAGCAAAGACGATCGCGTGGAGAAATTGATCGCATCGCTCTAGACCAACCTTGTGGCGGCTACCGTTACTTGCCGATGAATTCTGAAAATGAGACAGACCCGAGCACGACAGACTCAGTAACTAAATCTCAACACGGTTTGCAACTGGTTCGCGAGTGGGCGACCGTGCTTGTTGTCGCGCTTGTCATTGCAGTAACAGTTCGCTCACTCGTCTTGCAACAGTTCTACATTTCTGGTCCGAGCATGGAATCGACGATGTTTCAAGACAACAGAGTTCTTGTTAACAAACTCTCATACCGACTGCATGATATTTATCGTGGGGATGTAGTGGTATTTGATCGCGTAACGGTCGATGGCGAGCTGGTGCAGCACGATGATCTCATTAAGCGAGTCATTGCGCTCGGCGGTGAAAAAATTTCGATAAAGGATTGCGTAGTTTTTATTGACGGAAAACCTTTAGATGAGCCATATCTCAATGACTACGATCTTGCACAACCACTACTTGAAGATCGTTGTCGAGTTCCGGTAATGGAAGAAGTGTTGATCCCGATAGATCATCTCTTTGTGATGGGCGACAACAGACCACAGTCTTTTGATAGCCGCATGTTCGGCTCTATCGAGCAAAGTCTTGTGGTCGGACGAGCTTTCACCATTATTTGGCCGCTTGGTGCTGCGCGGTTTCTCTAATTCTGATTCTGATAGGCCTCGACCATTCGATCGACCCAGTCACTAAATACAGCATCAAGACCCATCCGAATCCCGTTGACGAGCACTGATTCATGTTGCATATCCCATCC
>CAXNIQ010000084.1:0-6241 GCA_964202465.1 Ilumatobacteraceae bacterium | reverse complement strand
CGCTCTCGCCATATTTCAACGAATCACTTGGCAAGCGTTTACTTGCCGCGCACTTTGTGATTGATGAGACAACAGCGATGATGACGGCGCAGACGAATCCACGTTTACAAAAGATTGCTTTTTGGACAACAGCGATCGCACTTTTTTCATTGTGGAACCTGAGCACGCTGCTTGGAGCGGTACTGGGGAGCGCGATTGACCCTCATACATTTGGTCTCGATGTTGGATTTACCGCTGCATACGTAGCGATGTTGTTTCCACACCTCAAAACAATCAACGGTCGTTTTGCTGCAGCCGGTGGCGCCCTGATCAGTGTGGTGCTTGCTCCATTTGTGCCAATCGGCTTGCCGATTTTGGCTTCCGGACTCGCGATCTTTGTTGGCTTACGACCTACAGATTCACCTGGCACTGCAACGACTGCCGAGGCTGCGAAGTGAACATGTCGTGGGCACTTGTGATCTGGCTTTCGATTGGCGCATACGCATTCAAAATGCTTGGTTTTGTCGTTGTTGGTTCGCGCAAACTTCCCGATGTGTTGTCGCGATGTCTCTTGTTGATTCCAGCCGCATTACTTGCAGCACTTGTTTTCAACTCCTCATTCACTGATAGCCAGTCGTATGCACTTGATGAGCGAGCAATTGGTTTAGGGGTTGCGATCATTGCTGCGTGGCGCAAGTTGCCACTCATCGTTGTTGTCATTCTTGGCGCCGCTACAACGGCATTTCTCCGCGCCCTCTAATTAGCGAAGCGTTTGCTCAAGTGGCAGCTTCGTGCCCTATAAACCTTCGAAATCAACAAGATCTGCATTGTTGCCCGATGAAATAATCTCGATTATGCTTGATGACATAATCTAGATTATCTTTGGAGTTGGAGGGTTCTCATGTCGCACATCAAAACGTTTATCCCAGTTCGAGCTATTACGGGCCTTGCCTGCGCAGTGGTGTTACTGCTTTCTGCATGTGGCGGATCGGACTCGACTAGCAACCGCAACGGTCGACTGAACTCGGTACTGTGCTTCGACACTCAAGATCTGAAGGATCAAGCAATTGCAGACGCCGAGAAAGCATTAACTGAGGCCCAAGCCACACAACCCCTACTAGAAGATGCTTCGTCTAATGGTGCAAGTAGCAGAGTGGATCTTGCTTTCATCGGACCTCGACTCTGGTGGATGCAATTCGCAGTAGAAGAAACGACGACGACAAGTACGACAAGCACGACAAGTACGACAAGTACGACAAGTACGACAATCGTTAAATCGAGCGACACAACTGTGCCTACTACCGATTCGACCGATGTTTCAAGCGACACAACTGTGCCTACTACTGATTCCACCGATGTTTCAACCGAAACGTCGGTACCACTTGTTGGAGACATGTTGTTGCGGCAGCTGCAAGATGCGCTTAATGCAGCCACGAACGCACCACTGTGCAGTGAGCTAGACGCAACGGGTTCGTCTGTTGCACAAGCAACATTTCACAAGTGTGTGGCTAGTTGGACCTATGGTCTAGTCGATGGGGTAAGCGCAGAGCCGAGCATTGATGCTGTTGCCTCTCAAGACTGCAATGTGACACTCTCAAGATGCATCTTTCCAGAAAATACAACTTCGTGCGAAGTGACGGCTGAGTCAAATGGGGTTCAAGTATTTGCAACGACACTTAACCTCGCCGGAATGTTCGGTGGCGAGTCGAGAGTGGTGACCTTTGAGTGGACAGATGGACCACCAGCTACTGATGCACAGGAGGCGAGCGCTACAACACTTGCAGAATCCGGATCAGTTGATTGCCCTGTTCGAGTAACTCTTTTTCAAAACGGGATTGTTAATGACAACCAAGCTTGGATGGCCTTAGTCGAGACGTGTGATGCGTTCACCCATTGGGACATCACCCTTCTTGGTCAGGAAGGTGTGGGCAAACCTTCCGTGCGATATGAAAGTGTGGAAGTGCCGATTGATGTCAATATTCCAGGAATTGGCTTTTCGATTTATGCTGGCGAAACATTAATTGCTCAAGGCGAGGTAGCCGCCGGCGATGTGTTTGAAACTAGCGGTACGACAGTCGACACCACAGCCGATACAACTGAGGACACAACAGTCGATACGGGATCGACAATCACGTGTACGGCCAACGTCACAAGTAACGGAGCATCGTTTGACTGTGCTCGACAGCTACAGATTTGGGGTGTGCTCTTCAGAGGTGGTGAGAACGTTGACGCGTATTGGGGTACTGAGGAAGCTACGTATGGACCATATAATGATGTGGAAAGAATCTTTTTGAGTATTGAGAGCCTTGCGACTTCAGAGGTGTTGTTCGCGCAAGACAACCTTCTCCCAGGAACTTACGAGTTTCAGGTGCCCGATGTCGACTATGTAGTAGTTCCTCAGGAAGAGGAGACTCCATGGTGGGAAGGATATTATGTGCCAGCCTCCCTCACTTCGACTTTTACGATTTCCGTCCTCGATGGTGTTCCTGTGTATGTCGAACTGTATGCGCCCTGCGACACGCAAACAATTGAGGCAACAATTGCCATTGATGATGCGACACTACCGTTTTATGAGATGGAGCCTTTTAGGCTCAATGTGGGGCTATGCGGTGTATCTTTTTGGTCTGAAAATGGACTTTCCGCCGGCGACTACATGGTTTCCGTCAATGCGAGTGCTCTTAGTGAGATTTCGTGGGGCGCAGAGGTCGAATCGATCTCGTTATCCAGCGACGAAGATTCTTGGGGCGCAGATTCTTACGGCAATCAAGTGTCGCCTAGCGACGTTGAGTACACCTTGGTGACGCAGCAGGTCGATGCACCGCAAACATTTACCATTGAAGTACCAGCGGGTGGGCTGTGGTTTACTGCGAGAGGCAACACCAACCAAGCGCGCGCCGATTACATTAACGCAGACCCGTTTTTGATTCTGTTGGATGATCAGAACTCGGTGATTGCCCTTGACGACGACGGCGGAGAAACCGACATCAATGGTATGGCATCATTTATTGAGACTTGGTTGGATGAAGGAACCTATTACTTGGTCGCAACAATCTATGACATACAGCATCCAGAAGATGCCAGGAATAACCCGCCAACGCAGTATGAGTTGGTATATGGATTGGAAACTTCGGAAACGATCACTAGTCCTGCTGATGTGTCAGAGGCGGTAACTCCATCGGCTGATGCGCCAGCGATTGTATTGCCAGCTACCGAATATAAACTGCCCGTCGAGAGCATCGTCGTCGATGGTAATACTCAAACCGATTCGGGTGCTCCACTTATTCCTATTGGTGTGACAACGATGCTCTGCACGAATGACTGCATTTTGACTTTGTTTGAAAACGCAGGCATTGATGCTGTCTCGATTGAGCTGAACGCGGGCGGCGAATCGGTGGTGGTGACACGCAGTTCACATAAGGTGCGTGTCCCAGTTGCGCGAGGTGCAACGTCAATCACCGCCATTGCCAAGTCTGCTGATGGTGCCACCGTCACAGAGATGTCATCCCAAGTGCACCAGATGTCGGTCAATGATGTAGCAATGATGTCCAACACGAAGAACACAAATATCAAACCGTCGGCGTCCAAGCCAGTTGATTCACAAAACAACGGGCTCTATGTCTTGGCTGCGTTGGTATTGATCAGCATTCTTGCTTTTGTCAACTCGCGGCGCAAGGGTGCTGTTACCAAGGGCTAAGCGGATCAGATGAAACTCACTGTGAGGGCGAGCGGCATTGTTGCAGCAGTACTTGTCATCGGTGCATGTGGTGGCGGTGGCGGCGGTGGTGAAAGCAGTGCTCCTGCAGTCACCGTGCCGGTATCCACCACACTGCGGCCATCACCTGATGGTTTTGCGTTTCCCAATTTTCCTGGTTCGGTAACGCCCGAGCAGTTTGATGCCAGCGATTTGGTTGCCATGTTTGGCGAAGGTGCATGTGTTGGCGGTGTGGCCGACCCGTGCGAGCCAACGGCCGAAGCTGCAGCATGGGCGCGCATGGTCAACCAAGCGAAAGCATCTGGGTCTTGTGAAGGTTTGGTGGTGGAGGCCTCAAAGCGATTTAATGCGGCGATGAAGCCGCTCACAGTTGATCTTGCCAACGAAGGAGAAGTGACGCACAAGATTTTTCGATCGTTCGCGACTCAGTTTTTTCCTGAAGTGCAAGCCGAACGAGATAGGTGGGCAAAGAAATCACTACGACAGATCGTCAATGAAATTGGAATGTCCTTGAAGTCGGGTACGACGCAATATACGTTGGGTTTGTATACACCCCGTGGTGGGCACGCCGTACTTCCATACGCAATCGAATTCACTGACCCCGATCACGCCATCTTGCGCATTTATGACTCCAACTGGCCTGGAAAAGACCGCTTCGTCGAATTCGACTTGCAAGCAGACACATGGAAGTTTTCGTTCTCCGGTCCAGATCCTGTGACTGACACGAATGCGTGGACAGGAAAGGCGGGTGATATTGATATTGGTTCGCTCGACTCACGAACCAACTCGCTGTGCCCATTTTGCGGCTCGGAGACCAAAGTCAAGAACTCGATGATCGTGATCAAATCAACAGATGACAAGTGGTCGATCAGTAATGCCAACGGCACATATTCACCTTCGACAGACAATGCGGTGGAGGGCATCAACGCTCGACCGATAAGGGGCGCCGTAAGCGTCGACAAGGCTCTTGAGTATGTGGTGTATGTGCAGGGCAGTGACATGCAGATGGTGTTGCCCGCTGCGACGTCGGCTTTTGTGTTGCAGGGAACCGCGGTAGTGCAGGTTGTCTCAAAGGAAAATAACAATGCAGTCATTGACATCTCGAGTACCTCGGTGTCGGTCGATGATCCAAACGTCACATTGACGGTGGCAAGCAACAACTTGGTTGCAGCAGTTGCGGGTGCAAACACAGTGATCGACATTGCGCCGACGCAACTCAATGTTGCTACAGAATCGAGCACGGGTCAGAAGATCACGGTGACGGCATCCCAAGAAGTACCGCAGGTGACGGCTCACGCAGTCGATCAAGTGACATCAGACGGCGTCACAGATTTCGTTGTTACAACGAAAACTGCAGATAATCAAACAAAAGTGCGTGAAGTGGCGCGTGATGGAAGTGAGAAATTATCAACGACCGACAAGGCGCTCGACCTCAATGTAGTTACCTCTAAATTGCCAGATGTTTTGAAGTCGGAGATGGTCAAGCCAGGTTTGCCAACACTTGAAACCCGCAACCTTGCAAATCCTCTGTACGTAGCCGATGCTTCTTTCGTTCCACAGGCAGGAGTGATCGCAAGTCGAACAGTTGGATCTCGAGCATGTGACGTGCCTGGGTTTCCATCCAGTTGGATCATTCAAACTGATGCAACAACTTGTACCGCACCGCTCCTCACGATCACTGCTGTGGCCAAGATTGTAAATGCGATCGGAAGCGAATGTGTTGATAATGGTATGACTGGCGTGTGGTCGCAATTTGGCGAAAACGGTTCTACGGTGTGCTTGCCAAAGGTTGTTCTTGCCGCCCAAAAGATATTGGTCGCAACGAAGTTGGGTCAGGCTTGTAACGAATATGGAGTGACGGGAGTATTCGTTGCGGCAGATGCAGGACTGTCGTGTCAAGCGTCGAGAACGCTCAACGCGGTAGTTCGGCTTGCGTCGTCTCACTGCACTCTTGTCGGATTCCCCAATGGTTGGGTGTCTTCACCAACGGGATCTACATGTGTTGCACCGGTGGTTGGGGCGGCAGCGCTGGAAAATGCCGGCACCAGTTGCATACTCGGGGATGCATCGGGCACATGGGGATTCACCGATGGTTCGAGCAATGTCGAATGCATCGTTCCAAAAGTTGCTGCCGCCGCTCTATCGAGACCAAAGACGAGATATTTAACGATTGAAGGCATCTCGTCTTCGAATTCGTATCTCATGTCCGATTTGCCTCCGATCATCTCAGGTACAGCTTCTGGTGGTGGTGGCACGATTTCGTACTCGAGATCTCCTGTAGCTGTCTGTTCGATTGGCTCAGCGTCGGGGGTAGTTTCATTCGTCGGTCCTGGCATGTGTTACGTCACTGCGACAATTGCGAGTGACGGGGTGTATCCCGCAGCTTCGTCCACTGCCAAATTTTCCGTAATGCTCGTTGTCGCAACTACAACAACGACATCAACAACATCGACATCAACAACATCGACATCAACAACCACAACGACGATTGCTCCGGAATTGATCTCTCGTACGTTGAGTATTGACTCTGGTTCGTATACCTCTACTTAT
>CAXNIQ010000083.1:0-6289 GCA_964202465.1 Ilumatobacteraceae bacterium | reverse complement strand
GCACTCATGTTTTGCAATGACGGCGCACGAGAACTGATTGGCGTCAACGAACAAACTGGTCTCAATGATGCTGCTGCACAAATGTTTATTCAAGCAATCCGCGACCAAGTGCCACGCGAAGTAACAACATCTTCAACAAGCAATCGCTGGGTAGGCGAACTTGGTTTTAGAAGCCCAGACGGAATCATGCGCACACTCTCGATCGTGTTGCAGATTGTGCGCACTGCAGATGGAACAATTTCGCATTATTCGGCCATCGCGCGCGACATCACCGAAGCAAAACAACTCCAAGACGAGCTCACCCGTCAGGCAACACACGATGCAATGACCGGTTTGCCAAATCGTGTGCTGTTCTTGCGCAAACTCTCGGAAGCGCTTGAGCGCAGTCGCACGCTCAAGCGTGGTGTCACCGTCTTGTTTGTCGACCTCGACAAGCTCAAAGACGTCAACGACAACATCGGCCACAATGTTGGCGACCAGTTGCTCAACACCATCGCCAAACGATTGGTCAGTGCGACTCGCCCATCAGACATTGTTGCCCGCATCGGTGGAGACGAATTTGTCGTGTTGTGTGATGGTCTTGGTGACGAGCATGTTGCCATGGATGTTGCAGATCGCGTGCGCCAGGCAATGACGGGCCAAGTCATCTTGCAAGGCATCGAGATTTTCACCAGCGCTTCGATTGGTATCGCAATGGCAACGCCGGCTCTGTTGGCCGAAGAATCACCAAATGACGCAGCAGTCACATTGCTGCGCAACGCAGACACTGCCATGTATCGAGCCAAGCAGCGCGGTCGTGGTCGATGCGAAATGTTTAGTGAAGAAATGCGCAAGTCCGACCGCGAGCGTGCTGCTCTATCATCCGAACTCGAGCGCGCTCTTGCAACCAATCAGCTTTTTGTTGTGCATCAGCCAATTGTCTCGACCCACACAGGGCGCATTGCTGGCACAGAGGCACTGTTGCGCTGGAATCATCCAGACCGCGGAGTTCTTACTCCTCCCGTATTTCTCGAGATGGCTGAAGAATCTGGCGCAATCGGTCCTATTGGTGACTGGGTAGTGCGCCAGGCATGCACCGATGCACGCTCGTGGATGGACGCCCACATTGTTGATGGGTCGTTTGTCGTGCACGTCAATGTGTCGGCACGTCAACTCAGCGACTCCGGCTTTGTAGAACGCGTGATGGGCTCGTTGCGAGAAACAAAACTTGAACCATTTCATCTCGCTCTCGAGATCAACGAGACAACAATGCTGAATGACAACCCCGCCATCATGCGCACACTCAATGCGCTCAAGCGCCAGGGTGTCAAGCTCGCCATCGACGATTTTGGTACTGGTTATTCATCGCTCGCTCATCTGCGCGATTTTCCTGCGGATTTCCTCAAACTCGATGGCACTCTTGTGCGCGATATCGGGTTGCAGGGTGCGGATGATCCAATCGTTCGCTCAATCATTCAACTGGCACACTCACTCAACATGTCCGTAATCGCCGAGTGGGTGACGAGCGATGATCAAACACAACGGCTTCGTCTGTTGGGCTGCGACTTCGTGCAGGGCAACCGCATTGGCGAACCTGTAATCGCAACAGAAGTCGCGCCTCTCGTGCTAGCACGATCCATGCAGCAATAGCGTTAGAAACATGACTACTCAGCGAGACCTCAAATTTGGTTGGCTCTCCCCCGTCATTGGCAACCGCTGGAGCGATCACCAGCCGATCGTGATGTTTCAGGAGCGCAACATTCTGCCAACCGCACTGCAACACTTTGATTCGCTATGGATCGCCGATCACTTTTATGGTTTTGATGCAAAGACCGACCCGTTCATGGAGGCATGGACAACACTCACCTGGCTTGCAGCCAAATTTCCCGATGTGTTGCTCTGTCACCACGTACTTGGCCAGGGATATCGCAATCCGGCACTCACGGCCAAAATGGCAGCGACTCTGCAAGTGCTTTCCGGAAACAGATTCATTTTGGGTATCGGCGCAGGCTGGCGAGACGACGAATTTTTGGCTTACGGTTACGAGTTTCCACGGCCAGCAGTCCGTTTTGCACAACTTGAAGAACTGATTCATATCTGTCGCCAAATGTGGACACAAGATGCACCTACATTTGCCGGAAAACATTTTCACATCACCGAGGCTGCAGCGCCACCCAAGCCAGACGTCGTTCCGCCAGTATGCATTGGTGCTTATGGCGAACAAATTGGTTTGCCTATGGTGGGCAGATTGGCAGACATGTGGAACGCATCGACCCAAGGCAACATCGATAAATGGCTCGTCAAACGAGACATCGTTCGCGCATCTGCAGAAAAATGTGGTCGCAATCCGAGCGACATCCACATCTCGCTCACGGTCGAAAAAGCTCTACCGAACACCGACGAAGAATCAGAAATATTTCGCTCTGAATTGCAGTTCATGGTCGACCATGGTGTCGAACATTTTGTTTTGGACTTTGGTCATCCGCAATCGACAGAGCCGGTTATGCGCTTTGTCGAACAGGTACTGCAGCCAATGAAGGCTGCACACATTCAGTCGCGCAAATAAACCTGTTTACTAGTCAGTTGGATCGATCGCTGGCCGTGGACCACTGCCATTAAAAAAGGCGAGCAATGGTGCTGAATCTTCGCCGAGTTGCAACACCGAATTGCCGTTGATGGTGTCGCCGTAAACAGCAAGCGGAAAAGAAGCGACATTGCCGCTTGCAGCAGGTCTCATCTTTTTTGCAAACTCAATCAGATCGAGATGCTCGTCCACAACGATCGCACCCAAGCCGCCGCTCATGACTTTGCCAAGCGAAAATGGGTTACCGACAACACCTGCAATTGCGCTCTTTGCAAGCGCCTCAACAAACGAACGTTGTCGCGCCGTGCGGCCAATGTCTGACGAGCCATCGATCTGCCAATCTCCATCAACTTTTTGTTCAAAATATCGGCTTCGAGCAAATGCGAGTGCCTCCACGCCGTCGAGTGCGGAACAACCGGGTTTCATAAATAGACCGGTGTGTTTGTCACGCGACGGATAATCGACACACACCGATACGCCACCAACAGCATCAACAATCTGTTTGAATCCTTGGAAATCTATTTCGACATAATGATGTATTGGAACACCGAGTGCGCTCTGCACGGTGCGCACAAGCACATCAGTGCCTGCCTGATACGCAGTATTAATGCGCTGATGGTCTTGGCCGCCGCCGATGGCCACCCACAAGTCGCGTGGTATCGAGAGCAGCGAAACCGAACCAGACTTTTTTACGTAGTGCATCACCATCAGCGTGTCGCTGCGCTGGCCGCCGATGTCTCCCTCTGCACCAACGGCGTTGAAGTCTGCATCGGTTGGGTCGGCGCCTGCGCGCGAATCTGAGCCGACCAATAAATAGTTTTCAAACAGCGGGTCGGGCGCAGATAACGCCGAAGTTGCGATCGTCTCTCGCTTGATTCCATCGAGTTGCACATGCACACTTTTCACAATTCCAAAAGTGCCTGCCAGCGCAGTTGCTAGTGCAGTGACACCAACGACAATCAATCGTGTCGAGCGCTTTCCACGACTTCGCGTTGCAGGACGATGTACCACCACGGTTAGACGCTAATCGCTCGATGCAAGTGACTCGTGATTTGTGATCCTCTACTGTTTGCGCAAATGCACAACATCGCCAGTGTCAATCTGATGCACCACGCCGACGTCGTCAGTCACCTCAAGCCGACCATCCAACAGCACACTTGTCGCTCGGCCGGCTATCACATGAGTGGCCATCTCTACCCGCACATGTTGCCCAAGCGTTGCCAGGTGTGCAACATATTGCGCATGCAGCTGTTCACTACCGAGGCGCTCCAGCACATCGACATGTTCCAACATCGATCGCAATAGTGCAACAGGTGTGGTCTTCACGTGCGGCGATGCTTGATCGAGCGAAATCGCATCTGGTGGCGCCCAGCCAACATTGACACCAATGCCTACAACAACAAATTCCGGTGCACCTTGAGCCAAGATTCCAGAAACTTTTTTGTTGTCGATCAATAAATCATTTGGCCATTTAATCTGCGGTTCCACTGCGACAAGTTGTTTGCTCGCTAGTGCAGCCGCCATACCAACCATCTGCGTAAATTGATGTGTTGGTCGCGTGATCGTTGAGTCAAAACGAAACAACAATGACACCAACAAATTTGATCCGGGCTCTGCAACCCACGTGCGATCGAGTCTGCCCTTGCCGGCATTTTGAAATTGGGCCATCAGCACGCTGTGATGTGGCGCGCCATCGTGTGCACTCGCAAGTAAATCTGTGTTGGTGCTCCCAGTTTCTGCAACAATCGAAACCCACCAGCCATTGGGCCATGAGCCCGAGTTTTCGGGCTGGTTGGGTAAATGAGTGTTCATCAGGTAAAGATAGTAAGCCGTGTTGAAAAAAATCCTGATAGCCAATCGAGGCGAAATCGCCGTCCGTGTCATCCGCACCGCCCGAGAGATGGGAATCGCGACCGTTGCCGTGTATTCCGAGCTCGATCGCAATGCCCTGCACGTGCGACTTGCCGACGAGGCCTATGCCCTTGGCGGTCAAACTGCTGCAGAGAGTTACCTCAACACCGAAGCCATCCTGGACGCGATTCGCAAGAGCGGCGCCGACGGCGTGCACCCCGGTTACGGATTTTTTAGCGAAAACGCAGACTTTGCCCAGGCCATCACCGACATGGGCGTGGCATTCATCGGACCACCTCCTGCAGCAATTGTGGAAATGGGCGACAAAGTTTCGTCACGCAAAGCCGCACTTCGCGGTGGCGCACCAATCGTGCCCGGCACCACCGAGTTCACCAAGAGCGCCCAGGAGATCACTGATTTTGGAAATGAGTTTGGTTGGCCAGTAGCAATCAAGGCGGCCTTTGGTGGTGGCGGACGCGGAATGAAAGTTGTGCAGTCGGCCGATCAAGTGCAGGAGGCGATGGAATCGGCGCAACGAGAATCAAAAGCCTTCTTTGGTCGCGACGAAATCTATGTCGAGCGCTATCTCACTTGGCCACGCCACATCGAAGTTCAACTCGTTGGCGACAAGCACGGCAATGTGGTGTGGGTCTCAACTCGCGACTGCTCTGCTCAGCGCCGTCACCAAAAACTGATTGAAGAAGCCCCAGCGCCTGGGTTGCCAGACGGCATGGAAGAAGCAATGGGGGCTGCAGCTGTTAAAGCAGCCAAGGCTGTTGGTTATTACAACGCTGGCACTGTCGAATTTATTTACCAAGATGATGATTTCTTTTTCCTCGAGATGAACACTCGTTTGCAAGTTGAGCACCCCGTCACCGAAGTGATCACGGGCATTGACTTGGTCGAGTGGCAAATACTTGTTGCGTCTGGCGAAAAATTGCCGATGACACAAGAACAAGTCGCCGCTCGCCGCAATGGTCACGGCATCGAAGTGCGCATCAATGCCGAAAACCCAAGTGGCGGAAAATTCTTGCCATCACCTGGCACAATCACCGCACTCACCACACCAGATGGTTTCGGCACACGATTCGACGGTGGCTACGAAGCTGGCGACACCGTCAGCCAGTACTACGACAATCTTGTTGGAAAATTGATTGTGTGGGGCAAAGACCGCGACACAGCAATCGCTCGCACCATTCGCGCACTTGAAGAAATGGTGATTGTTGGTGTGCACACCACCATTCCTGCCGACTTAGCAATTTTGCGCCACCCAGATTTCTCTGCCATCACACACTCCACCAAGTGGGTTGAAGAAACGCTTGATCTCTCGCAACTCGTCTCGCATGCAGGCGCTGCTCCAGCCGCCGACGATCAAGACCTGGTCGAGCGCTCGACCACTGTCGAGGTCAACGGCAAGCGATTTGACGTCAAGATGTGGGTACCCGAATTTGCAATCGGCACTGCCAAAAAGACAAAGAAGCTCACTCGCGGCTCGGGTGGCGCAGGCGGTGGTGGTGCAAGCGGTGCGGTGACTGCACCGATGCAGGGAACCATCGTCAAGGTGATGGTTGAGGTCGGTCAGACAATTGCCGTTGGCGAAGCCGTGGTGGTGCTCGAGGCCATGAAAATGGAAAACCAAATCACCGCCGAAAAGGCCGGAAAAGTCATCAAAGTCAACGTGACCGCAGGCGACAAAGTTGGCTCTGGCGACGTGCTCGCCGTTATCGAATAGCGAAACTAGTAACAACGCCTCTAGCCCGCGCGACTAGTTTGTGAGCGTGACATCTCGCCCCGAATCAGCCGAAAACGGCGACAATCTCGATCCAATCCAAACCTCGAGCGGCCTTGCCGCCGAGATGGCACGCCGACTCGACA
>CAXNIQ010000082.1:0-6326 GCA_964202465.1 Ilumatobacteraceae bacterium | reverse complement strand
CGCGAAATTACGGGAGATACTCCTTGTCCAGCAGCCGATATGTCGGAGACTCGTGTTTCCAAGTTTGAAAAAGCACCGCCAATGTGTCTGGAAGACGGCAAGACGTACACGGCCATTGTTCTGACAAATAAGGGCGAGTTTTCAATTGTGCTCGACGCAATCAAAGCGCCTCTTGCAACTAATAACTTCGTTGTGCTCGCCCGATACAAGTATTTCGATGACACGCAATGTCACCGCGCAATCACCAACTTTGTTGTGCAATGTGGTGACCCAACCGCAACTGGCTCTGGTGGTCCTGGCTATTCATTTGCCGACGAACTCCCTGCCAAGGGCGAATACAAAATTGGCTCAATCGCTATGGCCAACTCTGGACCAAACACAAACGGCAGTCAGTTCTTCATCATCACAGGTGAAGACGGCGCGTCACTTAACCCGGACTACACGCTATTCGGCCAAGTCACCGAAGGTCTAGAGCAAACAGTTCCAGCGCTCAACGCTGCGTCCAATACTGATCCTGCAGCCAACGGTGTTCCACCAGCAGAAGACTTGATTATCCTCAACGTCACAATCATCGTCAGCTGACTCATGTCCGCTTAACGCGGTTCAAGCAACAAATCACTTAAGGCATAGACGGTGCTGTCGGCAACGCCGATTTCGCGAACATAGTTGCGCACCGAACCATGTTGTTGTGCCAACTCGGTCAAGATTATTTGCATTGCGCGTGGGTCTGCTGCCAAGTACGCCTGTGGAATCGAGGCGTATCTTTCTGCCATTTCGGGTCGGTGGATTCGCGCCCATGCAATCGTCCGTTTCACTGCATCTTGAGTTAATCCGTAATCTGCAGTGATGTGCGCATCGTCTACGCCAATGCTCGACAACAACAACGCAGCCAAAATACCCGTGCGATCTTTGCCGGCAGCACAATGGAAAACGGCTGGAAGCGAATTTGCCTGCGCAAGCACGTTCATTGCATCCGCAAATCGGCCCGATCCAATTTCAAGCATGTCGCGATAGCCCCACACCAAAAACTCAACTTCGTCATCAAACTCCGGAGTTTTTGTGTCGGACCATGTCACATCAACGATTGACAAGTGGTGAAAGTCAACTGCAATATCTGCGGTAGGAAAAATTCCTTGCTCGCGCTGTTCACGCTCGGTACGCAAATCGATGACCGCCTTTAAGCCCAATTGCTGTACTTGGTCCAAGTCGTCAGCATCACGCAGTCGATGCAAACCGTCCGAACGAAACAGTGTGCGCCACTTTGTGATGTGCCCAGATGCAGTTGGATAGCCGCCCAGGTCACGAAAGTTGTGCACAGCCGCCAGACCGATAATCCGACTCGGATGATTGACAATGTCCTCAACATGCGTGTTTGCCATGATGGAAAACCTATCCAGCATCGGTAACGCCCAGACATCTCTTCGATTACCAGTTGGTAAATTACCGACCGCTTTGACTACGGTTGCTCGCTATGACTTCACCAACAACTCGAGACGTAACACCAGCCAGTCCTGCCCCACTTCCACAGCTCGTCGGCGTCTGTGGCTCTGGCATCATGGGCTCTGGTCTTGCCGAAGTAGTTGCTCGTGCCGGAATCAACGTAGTCGTTCGCTCGCGCACCATGGCTGGTGCACAGTCGATGCTTGCCGCAGTTGAGAACAATCTTGCGAAGCAAGTCGCAAAAGCCAAGATGACCGAAGAACAACGCGCAGAAATTTTGTCGCACATCAGCATCACCGATCAAATCTCTGCACTCGCCAATTGCGACCTCGTGATTGAATCGATTGTTGAAGAACTCGCACCAAAACAAGAGCTGTTTGCGCAACTCGACAAAGTTGTCAAACCGTCAGCCATCCTTGCCACCAACACCAGCACATTGCCAGTTGTTGCAATGGCTCAAGCAACAAATCGTCCGGACAAAGTTTGCGGCATTCACTTTTTCAATCCAGCGGTGATGATGTCGCTTGTTGAAGTGATTCGACCAATCACTGCAAGTGACGACACCATCTCTGTTGCAACAGCATTCGCAGTTGCATGCGCCAAGGATCCTGTGCAGGTTGTTGACCGAGCAGGTTTCATCGTTAATGCATTGTTGTTCCCATATCTCAACAATGCCGTACACATGCTTGAAGCCAAGACTGCCTCTATGGAAGACATCGATACCGCAATGAAAGGTGGCTGCAATTTCCCGATGGGACCATTTGCGTTGCTGGATCTCATTGGCATCGATACGACGGTGTCCATTCTCAATGCTTTACGAAACGAATTCCAGCAGAGTCATCTCGAGCCTGCCGACTCACTCAAGAAATTGTTGGCCGAAGGCAAACTGGGCCGCAAGACCAAGCAGGGATTCTTTACTTACTAGATCTCGTTGCGTCAGATGTACCGTGGCGTATGACGTCTTGGAATGACTCGCCCGTCGAGGTTGGTCTGTCTGCTTGGAATTTTCCGCCGTCAGTTGAATGGCCCCAGTACGACATCATTGGGCGCGGTGCTGATTTGGAACCAGCAACATTGATTCAGGCCTATCGCAGCGGAGTGTTTCCAATGTCTAGCGACATTCCAGATAGAAATCCTGACATGGGTTGGTGGTCTCCAATGATGCGCGGAGTTCTTCCACTCGATCAACTGCGCATTACTCGATCGATGCGCAACAGTGCGCACAAATATTCGGTTCGTATCGATACATGTTTTGAACGGGTGATGCGCGGGTGCGCCGTGCCCAACCGAGAGGGCGGATGGATCACCAACGACATCATTGATGCATACGTGACACTGCACAAACTTGGTTGGGCTCACAGTTTTGAAACATTCGACGAGAACGGTGTGCTCGTTGGCGGCTTATACGGTGTTCGTGTGAATGGCCTCTTTGCGGGTGAGTCAATGTTCCATCTCAAGCGCGACGCCTCGAAAGTCGCGCTCATGCACCTCGTCAAGATGATGCACAATTCGACAATGTCATTGCTTGATGTGCAATGGAGTACTCCCCACCTGCTCTCGCTTGGGGCTACCGAAATTCCTCGCGATGAATACCTGCATCGTCTTGGCGAGGCCATCAACCTCTAACCTTGTCGTATGAGTCGCCGCGACGAGCCCTGGCTGATCCGCACCTATTCTGGGCACTCCACAGCTGAGGCATCTAACGAGCTGTATCGCAACAATCTCGCTAAGGGACAAACCGGCCTGTCGATCGCATTCGACTTGCCCACGCAAACGGGTTACGACCCAGATCACGTACTTGCACGCGGAGAAGTTGGCAAAGTCGGCGTGCCGGTCATGCACTTGGGCCATATGCGCACGCTGATGCAACAGATTCCGCCTGCGCAGATGAACACGTCGATGACCATTAACGCAACTGCTGCATGGTTGCTCGCGTTATACGTTGCCAACGCCGCCGAACAAGGCACTCCGGCAACAGATTTGCGAGGCACCACGCAAAACGACATTCTCAAAGAATATTTGTCGCGTGGCACATATATTTTTCCTCCCGCAGCCTCGCGTCGCATCATTGTCGACATGATTGCTTGGTGCGCCAGTAATGCACCGAAGTGGAACCCAATGAATGTGTGCTCGTATCACTTACAAGAGGTTGGTGCTACTCCAGTACAAGAGATCGCATTCTCGCTTGCCAATGCCATCGACATTTTGGATGCCGTGCGTGCAAGCGGCCAGGTTTCCGATGCAGCGTTTCCACAAGTTTTTGCAAGCATCTCGTTTTTTGTCAATGCCGGCATTCGTTTTATCGAAGAACTGTGCAAGATGCGCGCCTTTACCGAGTTGTGGGACCGCATAGGCAGCGAGCGCTACGGCATCACCGACGAACGCGCTCGTCGTTTCCGCTATGGAGTACAAGTCAATTCGCTGGGACTCACCGAAGCACAACCAGAAAACAATGTGCAGCGCATCATGCTCGAAATGCTTGCCGTTACGTTGTCGAAGTCGGCTCGTGCACGAAGCGTGCAATTGCCGGCGTGGAATGAAGCTCTCGGGCTGCCGCGCCCATGGGATCAACAGTGGTCGCTGCGCATGCAACAGGTGCTCGCCTATGAAACAGACATACTCGAATACGAAGACATCTTCACTGGCTCGCATGTGGTCGAGGCACGCACCACCGAACTTCGCGACGCCGCGTGGACAGAGTTACAAGAAATTCTTTCTCGCGGCGGTGCTTTCGAGTCGGTAGACGAACTGAAGGGTCGTCTCGTTTCATCAATGGCCGACCGCACTCGCCGTATCGAATCTGGCGAACAAGTAGTTGTAGGCGTAAATCGCTTTACCGAATCAACGCCCTCGCCACTCGATGGCGCAAACAATGTTCTCAAAGTTGATCACACTGTCGAACAGCAACTTGTCGACGATGTTGTGGCTTGGCGCAAGCAACGCAATAACGCCGATGTGCAACAAGCACTTGAGCAATTGCGCACCGCCGCAACTGGAACTTCCAACTTGATGGATGCCTCAATTTCTCTGGCCAAGGCTGGTGGCACTACGGGTGAGTGGAGTCAAGTGCTGCGCGAAGTCTTTGGCGAGTATCGCGCCCCTACAGGTGTTGGCGCTGCAGCCGGCCGTCGCACTGCTCAACTCGCCGATGTGGCCGAGTTTGTGCGCACTATCCCAGGTGGACCACCAAAGTTTTTGGTTGCCAAGCCCGGTCTTGATGGGCACTCAAGTGGCGCCGAACAAATTGCTGTTGCGGCTCGCGACTCGGGGATGGAAGTTGTCTATTCCGGCATTCGCCTCACACCTGCGCAAATCGCTGCTTCTGCACGCGACGAAGACCCAGATGTGATTGGGCTCTCGATTTTGTCAGGTTCGCATCTGCAACTTGTTCCCGATGTTTTGCACGAGCTACGACAACTCGGTGTTGACGCACCAGTGATTCTTGGCGGAATCATTCCTGAAGACGATCGGGTCAGTTTGCGTGCGCTCGGCATCGCTGCGGTGTATACACCAAAGGATTTTGACATCGCTCGTATCATGCGCGAGATTGCAGAGATCGTGCGTCAACGACGCGTTTAAGGATTCATCGTTGTTGACGGTGCAACAGGAACAAATCCTGTTGCTACTGGCAACTGGATCACATCGCCAGCGTTGACTTTGTCTGGATTGGTGATGTTATTGATGGCCATCAACTCGGCCATGTCTAAGTTAAATTTTTTGGAAATAGCAAACAAAGAGTCACCCGGTTCGATGGTGTAATACACCGGCTCTACGTACACCGTTGTGGTTGATGCGGGGACTGACGTTACAACGGTTGTTGGAACCACGATCTTTGGCTCGCCACCGACACGCGAGAGCAACACGGCAATTACTCCGCTGAGTACCGATATCACGAGAAGCGACCATTGAAGCCTGCCTCGTAGATACATCAAATTCATAGTAGACCCTCGACCCATACAAAGTTTGCCTATCCTGTACGACATGCGAGTACTTGCGGCTGTCGACAAGTTTCGTGGCACTGCCTCAGCAAAACAAGTTGCATCTGCAATCGGTCATGCGTGTTGGGAGTTGGGAGTCGACTGCACAGAAGCACCAATCGCAGACGGAGGCGAAGGAACACTTGACGCACTCGGCGGACCAAATCGCACATCTCTGGTAACCGACCCGCTTGGCAATCCAGTCGAGGCGAAATGGCGACTCGCTGGAGATACTGCCGTTATCGAAATGGCACGTGCTTCAGGGCTGTTATTGGTCGGTGGCCCAAAAAAGAACGACGTCATCGCTGCGTCCACTATTGGTACAGGCCAACTGATCGACACCGCGCTCAACGACGGGGCCAAACGGATCATTGTTTGTGTCGGCGGCTCGGCAACCGTCGATGGCGGTCTCGGTGCGATACGCGCAATCAGCACACCGGCGCGACTGCGCGGCACCGAATTTGTGGTGGCTTGCGACGTGCGCGCACTCTTCAGCGACGCTGCCAAACTTTTTGGAGCACAAAAGGGTGCATCGCCTGTGCAGATCGAATTTCTTACTGGTCGACTCGAACAATTACAGCAGTCGTACTTGCGCGAATACGGCGTCGACGTTTCTCAACTCGTTGGTGGTGGTGCGGCTGGCGGACTTGCAGGTGGACTTGGCGCACTTGGCGCACACCTTGTTCCCGGTTTTGACGTGGTCGCCGACGAAGTCGACCTACACGAACAAATTGCTCAATGCGACTTGGTCATTACCGGCGAAGGATATTTAGACAACGAGAGTTTTGATGGCAAGGTTGTTGGGGGTGTACAACAACTGGCACAACAATTCAACAAACCTGTTGTTGTAATTTGTGGTGGCGCAGACTCAAGCGCTCAAGAACGCATCGATTCTTTCAGTTTGATAGC
>CAXNIQ010000081.1:0-6328 GCA_964202465.1 Ilumatobacteraceae bacterium | reverse complement strand
GCCCCATTGCGCCAGCAACCGCGATGGCCCCAACTGCATTGTGCGCCATGTGCTCGCCTGGCACATTCATCTTCCACGATGCTCTGCCCCACGGCGATTCAACAGTCACGGCAGCACATGCACGCTCATCCAAAACACAACTCGTTATTCGCACATCCGCCGTTGGCTCTACACCATATGTAATGACTCGAGCGCGAGTGGTTGACTTCATTGCCACAACACGGTCATCGTCGGCATTCAAAATTGCAAACCCCGAAGCATCGAGCGCTGTCACGAGCTCGCTCTTGGCACGAGCAACGCTATCGATATCCCCAACTCGTTCGGTATGCGCCGAGGCAACCTTCGTAACAACACCGATGTTGGGCCGAGCAACCGTGCACAGTCGGGCAATCTCACCAAAGCCGCGCATGCCCATCTCGAGTACGAGCACCTCCACATCGTCTGGTGCATTCAAGATGGTCACGGGCAGACCCTGATCATTATTAAAGGATCGTTCATTTGCCGTAACTCGCAACATCGATCCAAGTGCCGCAGCAACAAAATCTTTAGTACTTGTTTTACCTACCGAACCGGTTATGCCAACAACTCGATTAGCTAGTTGTGTATCGAGTTTGTTTCGACCCCATGCACCTAGTTTCAACAGTGCCTCAAGTGTGTCGGGCACCGTGATCGAGGTACGACCAAATGTTTTGCCAGTTGTTAAATACGCGCCGGCACCTGCTGTAAGTGCGGCTTCAATAAAATCGTGTCCATCGCGCTCGGCCACAATCGGCACAAAGAGTTGCCCGGGTCGCACGCTGCGCGAATCAAAACTGACACCCGAAAGATGGGCGTTTTGACCAGCGAGTGTTCCGTTGGTCGCCTTCGCCACATCGACGGCCATCAAGCGCATACCGCAATCCTACCGAGCAAAGTCAATGCCATGAATTGCTAGTACCGTGTTTTTAATGACATCGCCACAACGCATTCACGTCGTCGTGCTCTTTGGCGGAGAATCTGCTGAGCACGATGTCAGTTGCGTTACGGCTGCGCATGTGCTTCGCGCTCTCGACAACGACAAATATCGGATCACCACAGTAGGTATAACTCGCCAAGGTCAGTGGGTCCTCGTTACCGAACACTCCCCCAGCAAATTGGTTGCCAATGGCGAGCCGATTTCGATTTCGCAGATTGTTGCCGATGCTCGCAGCTTTGAGCGCACAGTGGTACTTCCACTACTGCACGGGCAACTTGGCGAAGACGGAACAATGCAAGGCGTTCTTGAAGTGGCCAACATTCCGTATGTCGGTTCGGGGGTTCTTGGAAGTGCTGTTGCAATGGATAAGGGTGTTGCCAAACAACTGCTTGAGGCCAACGGGATCCCGCAACCAAAATATGTTTCGTTGCGCGAACCCCACATCACCGATGCGGCGCTACATCACGCCATCGACACTCTTGGATTACCAGTTTTTGTGAAGCCGGCCAACATGGGCTCTTCAATCGGCGTGAGCAAAGCCAACACGATCGACGAACTTCGTGCCGCGATACAAGTTGCAATCGCATACGACGAATGGATACTGATCGAAGAGGCCATCGTTGGTCGCGAGATTGAAGTAGCTGTGCTCGGCAACATTGAAGTGCGCACATCTGTTCCGGGAGAGATAGTTCCAGGCAGCGATTTTTATGACTACAACGATAAGTATGTAAGCGACTCAGCTCAACTCAAAATTCCTGCTCCACTCACCGTCGCCGAAACTGAGGCAGTTCAAAAACTTGCCGCAGTCATTTTTCACACGCTGCGGGCCGAAGGCATGGCTCGTGTTGACTTCTTTTATGAAGAGGGCAAACGCGGATTTTTGTGCAACGAGATCAACACGATCCCTGGGTTTACACCAATCTCGATGTACCCAAAATTGTGGCAAGCATCAGGTATTTCGTATTCGGACTTACTCGATGAACTCATTGCATTGGCATTTGATCGTCACTCAAGACGGCGCCGTAATACTGCTCGCTAAAAGTGCTCCATGAACAAGAGTGATTCCTCGGGTGCGACAGTTACAACGCGCGCGATAAATCCCGAGCCATCATCTCCCCACGAATATTCCATGTATTGGGGTAACCCAGGGCGATAGTTGAGATCGCGTCCGTTCATCGAAAACTCGTACGACACCGACGGACATATATATGCGGTGGTGCCGCCAAACGGCGCAGAGATGGTCATATGCGCGTGCCCACTTACCACCCCAAGAATGTTGTGGCGCGCTACAACTTCACGGAGCCCGATAATTGATGCGTCGTCAAGGCGCACACCGTCAAGTGTTGGTCCGCCTACGCGAAAACATGGATGATGCATCGCAATCAGCGCTGGCTTTCCGTCAGCAAGTACATCGTCGAGCCATTCCAACTGTGCAACATCAAGTGATCCATCTTCGCGACCGGCCCGCGAAGTATCGAGTACCACCAAATTGCCGGCTGCCTGGGGAACAACATAATCAAGTCGACCATTGCAAGATGGCAACGAGAAGCGCTGTTGCATTTTGAGAGAATTGTCGTGATTGCCAGCGCACAAAGAAACATCAACACCTACCGACTTCAAGATGTTGGCAAAGCCCTGGTATTCATTGTCGGTACCTGACCGAGCGACGCAATCACCTGTGATCACGATGGAATTGGTGCGTCGCGATGCATGCCGTAGCGCCAGAGTGAGGTTGCCAACAGGATCTGAACCAGCAAAGAGTGCGTCGCCAGGCCCAGGAATGTGTGGGTCAGAAATTTGTGCAACAACTACGCGGGCCATTGAAGTATCTCGATTGCTCAACTACCAGATGCGGGGATGTTCAAAATTTGACCAGGGAAGAGCAACGCACCAGAACTATTAAATCCGTTTGCGCCAAGCAACGATGCGAGTGAGACGCAAAACTTTTTGCGAATGATGTACATCGAATCGCCTTTAGCGACCTTGTATGTGCCAGCAGGACGCGGATCACAACCAGGTTGACTTGGGCCTGCTGCCACATCGGGTGCAACATTGATCTGCGGACTATTCACTGTTGCGGTTGGAGGAATTTTGAGAATTGATCCAGGAAATGGAAACTGGTTTGTTGCAACAAGACCATTCCACGAAAGCAACTCGGCAACCATAATCCCATAGAGGTTTGCAACGAGACTTGGCGAGTCTCCGGATCGCACGGTGTACACCTGCTCGAAACCCACTGCGCCAATTGGCAGCGTTGTCACAATATTTGGCAGCGTTGACTGCACCGGCGGAATTGTTGCAAAATCGGTTGGACCAACTGGCACAATTGTTGTTGCAGTTCCTGCAATTGTGGTGCTGCACGCACCAACAAAAAACAAACTCAACAAGACCACTGTTGCATGCGAGATTGCTCTATTGCTGCTTTTCATTGCCTTTCATAATAGGCGAAGTATTGATTAATGAATCGCTATGCCATCGGGCGAGCAGATGCAACAATTGGCACAGGAAGCGTCGACGAGCCCATGAGATACTGATCAACTCCAGCGGCACAAGCACGTCCTTCTGCAATTGCCCACACGATCAAACTCTGTCCGCGACCCATGTCACCTGCCACAAACACGCCAGGAACGTTTGTGACAAATTCCTCAGTACGCGCGATATTGCCGCGCGCGTCGAACGCAACGCCCAACTGATCGAGCCACGCATGTTTCTGTGGCCCAATAAAACCAAGTGCAAGCAACACCAAGTCGGCTTGCAGTTCTCGTTGCGTTCCTGGAACCGAGACAAACTTGCCGTCCACTAGCTCTACTTCGTTAAGCACGAGTGCGCGCACTGTGCCATCTACGTTGCCAATAAATCGATCGGTGTTGACGCTAAACAGTCTTTCGCCGCCTTCTTCGTGTGCAGAACTCGTGCGAAACACCAGACTCCACTGTGGCCAAGGATTCGATTCTGCACGAACTTCAGGTGGCTTGGGCATGATCTCGAGCTGAGTCACCGATGCAGCGCCTTGCCGAAGCGCCGTGCCCAAACAATCAGCACCGGTGTCGCCACCACCAATAATCACTACATGTTTTCCAGCGGCACTTATCGTTGTGTCATGCATGTCGCCTTGCTGCACACGATTGCTTGGCGGCAAATATTCCATCGCCTGATAAATGCCAGTGAGTTCTCTTCCTGGAAGAGGTAAGTCACGCCACTGAGTTGATCCACACGCCAACACCACGGCATCGTGCGATGCAACAAGCACATCAATGTCGACGTTGTCGCCAACCGAGGCATTGACACGAAACTCTGTTCCCTCTTGTGTCATCTGCTCGACTCGCCTGTCAATGTGTCGCTTTTCCATTTTGAATTCCGGAATTCCGTAGCGCAGCAGTCCGCCAATCCGATCATCCCGCTCGAGCACCACCACATCATGTCCCGCCCTCGTGAGTTGTTGTGCGGCCGCAAGTCCGGCAGGTCCAGACCCTATGACTGCTATGCGCTTACCAGTTTTGTGCGAGGCAACAATTGGAGTAACCCAGCCTTCGTTCCACGCTCGATCAATGATCTCAACCTCGACTTGTTTGATGGTTACCGGATCTTGATTGATACCGAGAACACATGCCGACTCACATGGTGCAGGACACAAACGACCAGTGAACTCGGGAAAGTTATTTGTTGCATGCAATCGGTCGAGCGCGTCGCGCCAGTTGTCGCGATACACCAAATCATTCCAGTCAGGGATCAAGTTTCCGAGCGGACACCCGTTATTACAAAATGGGATTCCGCAATCCATGCATCGACCCGCCTGATGCTTGAGTTGGTCTGCAGGAAAAATTTCATACACCTCACGCCAATCAGCAATACGTACTGGTATCGAGCGGCGCTTTGGTGTCGTGCGCTTCCATTGCATAAATCCGGTTGGTTCACCCATGGACAGGCTCCATGACACGTCGAGAAGTTTCTGCTTCGCTCACACCATCGATCTTTGCTTGATCCATGATGGCCATGACACGCGCATAGTCGCGCGGCAACACTTTGCGAAACAGTTTTTGAGTATTTGACCAATCATCCAACATTCGTGCGCCAAGAGGAGAGCCTGTTAACTGCACGTGTTGAGCAATCGTGTTGCAGAGCCAAGCAACATCATTTTCATCTAGATCAAAAATGTCGACCATGTCGCTATTGACCCGTGAAGCAAACAATCCGTCTTCGTCATATACATAAGCAATACCGCCGCTCATGCCAGCAGCAAAGTTGCGCCCCGTATCTCCCAGCACCACCACTCGACCACCAGTCATGTATTCACAGCCGTGATCACCTATGCCTTCAACAACCGCAGTGGCCCCAGAGTTGCGCACACAAAATCGCTCGCCCACAAGTCCGTTGATATACATCTCTCCTGAAGTCGCGCCGTAGCCAATCACATTGCCTGCAATCACATTGTCGTGTGGGCTAAACGTCGCGCGAGTACTTGGTCGCAACACTATGCGACCACCCGATAATCCTTTGCCCAAATAGTCATTTGCATCACCTTGCAGGTGAATCGAGATTCCCTTTGGCAAAAATGCTCCGAGGCTTTGTCCCGCCGAGCCGATGAAGCGCAACGAAATCGTGTCGTGCGGCAAGCCATCACTGCCCCACTTCTTGGTGACTGCGCTTCCGAGCATTGTGCCAACCGTGCGGTTGACGTTATTGATTGGTAAATCAAGTCGCACAGGTGTGGCGTGATCAACGGCGTCGGCACATTGCAACAGGAGTTGTGTGTCAAGAGCATCTGCCAAGCCGTGATCTTGCGCAACAGAATGATGCAGTGTTTGCTGATACGGATTCTGCGCAACCGCCAAAATCGGCGAAATGTCAAGACCCCTCGCCTTCCAATGAGTGATCGCGTGTCGGGTGTCGAGCACCTCAACATGGCCAACCGCTTCTTGTAATGTTCTAAAACCCAATTGGGCAAGATACTCGCGCACCTCTTGAGCGATGTACTCAAAAAAATTGACGACAAACTCGGGCTTGCCACTAAAGCGTTTGCGCAATTCGGGGTTTTGTGTTGCAACTCCCACGGGACACGTATCAAGATGACACACCCGCATCATCACGCAACCACTCACAACGAGCGGTGCAGTCGCAAAACCAAATTCTTCTGCACCGAGCAGTGCTGCGACAATGACGTCTCGCCCAGTTTTCATCTGACCATCGGCTTGCACCACGATGCGGTCGCGCAATCCATTGAGCAACAATGTTTGTTGCGTCTCAGCCAACCCAAGTTCCCATGGCGCACCAACATGTTTAAGGGACGTCAAGGGCGATGCACCCGTTCCGCCATCGTGCCCCGAAATCAAGACCACGTCGGCCTTTGCTTTACTCACGCCGGCAGCCACCGTT
>CAXNIQ010000080.1:0-6331 GCA_964202465.1 Ilumatobacteraceae bacterium | reverse complement strand
CGACACCACTTAAATCCCGCCCCACAATCACCAAACCAGTTACCGAATACGAAGCCCAGACGGGCGAGCCAGCGATGGCCCACATTGTCAAGACCGAGCCCGGCGAAGATGCTGCAGGCAAGGTGCTTGAAGCTCGCATCTATGGCACTCCGCTCGAAGCACTCTGTGGTCATGTGTGGGTTCCATCTCGCGACCCAAAGCAATTGCCGCTGTGCGATACATGCAAAGACATCTACGAGACATACCGCATGTTTAATGACGGGCTCAACGAAAAACCTGAAGAGTAACTAGCTGCCTTTTAGCCTTTTAGCCTTTCAGCCTTTTAGCGAAAATTGCGCGCTGCAACTTTGGCGCCAACCGAAAGTGGCGCGATGTGTTCGGCAACCACATTGATCACTCCGCCATCGCCCACTTCGAGCCTGCCGCGCACCAATAACGCACCTGCACCACGTGCGGCGACGCGATATCGAATCCAGCATCCCGGTGAGCACACCACATTGATCAAACCGGTCTCGTCTTCCAAACTGATAAACGTCACGCCCTGCGCAGTTGCTGGTCGCTGCCTGTGCGTCACGGTGCCAGCCACCAACACTTTTTCGTCGCCTCGCGCACCACGCCTCGGCAACTCCTCTGCAGTAGCAACACCCATGCGCTCAAGTTCGACTCGCAAAAACTCGGTGGGATGACCACTCGACGCAACACCAGTAGCCCACAAGTCGGCGATCATTTCGTCGATTGGTTGCATGCCTGGTAGCTGTGGCGAAGCAGCGCCAGTGGTCACCCCTTGCAAGCGATCGGGTCGCGACTGAATCACCGCGCCAGCGCTCCACAGCGCGTCGCGACGTTGTTGCCCAAACGATTCGTTAAATGCTCCGGCCGTTGCAAGCGCCTCAAGTTGCGCGATGTGCAGTTGCGGCACTTTGCGCACGAGATCTTCCATATTGACAAACGGTCGGTGTGTTTCGATCTCGCGCGCAACCACACTGCTCAGACCACGCACCGAACCAACACCAAGCCGTACAGCCAACCCACCTGTCGACTCGCCGCATGCTTCGAGCGTTGCATCGGCACGCGAAGCATTGATGTCTACGCTGCGCACCACGACACCATGACGTTTTGCGTCTTGTACCAACGAGTGCGGCGCCCAAAAACCCATCGGTTGCGCGTTGAGCAACGATGCACAAAACACTGCTGGCTCATGCAATTTGATCCAAGCCGACGAATACACGAGATACGCAAAACTCACCGAGTGACTTTCGGGAAACCCATAACTCGCAAATGCCGACATCTTCGCAAAAATCAAGTCGGCAACATCGCCAACGATGCCCCGCTCTGCCATGCCGGCATACAGCCGCTCACTCAACTTCAGCATTCGCGACTGCGATCTCTTAGAGCCCATTGCTTGGCGCAACTCGTCAGCCTGACTTGGTGTAAAGCCAGCCACATCGATAGCCATCTGCATCAGTTGTTCTTGAAACAACGGCACACCCAATGTCTTGCCAAGACTGTTCTCGAGCAATGGATGCAGATATGTGACTGGCTCTTGACCATTGCGTCGACGAATATATGGATGCACCGACCCACCCTGAATAGGCCCTGGCCGAATCAGTGCAACCTCAACGACCAGATCGTAAAAACGTCGTGGCTTGAGCCTTGGCAACGTAGCCATCTGTGCGCGCGACTCGATCTGAAATACACCAACCGTGTCGGCTCGACACAACATTGCGTACACATCGTCTTCTTGTGGAATCGTCGCCAGGTCTACTCGAACTCCACGAAACTCTTCAATCAAGTCGACTGCGTTGTGCAACGCCGACAGCATGCCAAGCCCCAACAAATCAAACTTCACTAACCCTGCTGCAGCACAATCATCTTTGTCCCACTGCAACACACTGCGACCCTCCATACGCCCCCACTCAACAGGACACACTTCGGTCACGGGGCGATCACACATCACCATCCCTCCAGAGTGAATACCCAAATGTCGTGGTGCGTCTTGCACTTGCTGGGCAAGTTCTAGTACTGCCGCCGGAATGTTGTGGTCATTGCTTTTGACAGTGACCCCAAGCGAACCCCACGCATCTACTTGCTTGCTCCACGCATCTTGCTGACCAGGCGCAAACCCAAGCGCTCGCGACATGTCGCGCACAGCAGAACGCGCACGATACGTAATCACGTTGGCTACCTGTGCCGCATGATGCCGACCATGGCGTTGATACACATACTGAATTACTTCTTCGCGTCGACCACTTTCGATATCGATATCAATATCGGGCGGGCCGTCTCGTTCGGGCGACAAAAATCGCTCAAACAACAAGCCAAGCGAAACCGCATCAGCCTTGGTGATGTCGAGCGAATAGCACACTGCAGAGTTGGCCGCGCTGCCACGACCTTGGCAAAAAATATTGGATCGTTGACAAAATTGCACGATGTCCCAGACCACTAAGAAATACCCGGCAAAGCCAAGAGTCGCAATCACATCTAGTTCGTGATCAATCACCCGCCATGCACGGGCTCGAAGCGACAAATCTTCACGCGTATCACTTGGGCGTATGCCATACCTGCGTGTGGCCCCAACCTGCACAAGTTGTTGTAGATACGACATCTCATCCAAATCATCCGGGCACGGAAACGGTGGAAGCCGTGGAGCAACGAGTCGCAGATCGAACGCCGCATCTTTGCCGATCTCGGCAGCGTTCTGCACCACGCCTGGATACCGCACAAAGCGGCGTTGTTGTTCGGCGCCACTGCGCACATAAGCCATCGCTGCAGGCGGCAATGCTGCATCTACGTCGTCCAAACTGCTGCGCTTACGTACCGCCGCAACAGCAGTGGCCAAGCGATGCTGCTTCGCCGTTGCGTACAACACATCGTTTGTAGCAACACTGTTCAAGTTGTTGCGATGCGCTATTCGTACAAGCACGTCGTTGCGCGCAGAGTCAAGAGGGTCGCCGTGATCCCACAACTCCATCACCACGCTGTTATTGCCAAACGCACTTTTCATTTGCTGCACTCGTCGCTCGGCAACACTTGGCCCGTCGTCAAGTAGTGCACGCGACACCACACCATCGCGTGCACCAGTCAGCACCCACCAATCACCTACCGAAAATTCACCAAGTTGCTCAAGCCCAAACACTGGGTGCTCTTTACTGCCAGCAAGTTGGCCAGCACTGATAGCGCTCGACAAGTGTGCATAGCCTCGCGGGTTGCGAGCAATGATCACGACACTTCCAATATTCAGTTGCAACTCTGCACCAAACACTGTTGGCAAACCAAGCACTCGCGCTGCCTCAGCAAAACGCACGATGCCGTACAAGCCATTGCGATCGGTCAGCGCAAGTGCATCTAGTCCCAATGACTGTGCTTGTTCTACAAGCTGTTCGGGATGTGAAGCACCTTGCAAAAACGAAAAATTGGATCGGCAATGCAACTCTGCATACGGCACTACATGTACTTGTCGCTTTGGTACCAACGATGGTCGGTCAGTGTCTTGTGTGACCGGTTGTGCATTGGGTAATCGCTTGTCAGAAAGTCGAGCCTCTAGTTCTGTCCATGACATTTGTGCACGAGAGAGATCATTTGCCACCTCGTCATATTAGCGAACATATGTTCGTACCACTCTCAGAGCGCCCACCAAACCCTTATCTGCCATGGCAATTGCGTCGTCCCAAGCAAACCAAGCCACATCCTGACTTTCATCAGCGCCAGGCGCTGGATCAACATCATCGGCCATCACTATGTAGCGCACATCTAAGTGCGTGTGTCCGCGCGGGCCAGGGTGCACATCGAGATGCACCAACACTGGGCCGCTCTCTGGATGCCACACATTCAGTCCGGTCTCTTCGCGCGCTTCGCGTAGAGCGCCCTCTGCCGGCATCTCTCCGTGTTCAATATGTCCACCGGGCTGCAACCACATGTTGAGGCGCTTGTGCAAGTGCAACACCACACCTCGCTTGCCAACAACTATTGCCGACCCAGTGATGTGCGTGTCGTTGGCGTGCTCGTCAAATGGTGCGTCGAGTGTTGGCGCAATTGCCAAAAACTGTTGAATCGATTCACGTTCGCGTTCATCGCACGGTGTTACTGCAGCAAAGTGCGCACACAGTTGAGCAACGATCTCACTAGTGGGCATAGCTCGAGTGTATTACTGCTAGTCGTTAGCCATAGCGCGCAGTCATCCACCACTCGCCGTGCTCGAGCACCATCACTACCGCGTGTGTGGTCGTGCGCACCGTGTCGTCACCATCGCGCACCAACACCATCTGCATTCGCACTGCCCTGCGATGGCGCGACGAGTCCCACCATCGCTCTTCCACCGGCCATGGCCCTGCCCACGACACCACGTTGTATGCGTGTCGACCAATCACTACATGTGTTGGCGATGCACTCAATTCATGTCGTCCACTGACGCTCACCACACAACCACTCGCATCATTTACTACCGCCAGTAATGGTTCGTCGTACACAATTGAAGGCGACGGAGTTGGCAATGCCCCACTCCACACTGTTTCCTTGATTACCACCGACTCTGCTCGTCGCTCCATGTCAACCACTGCGGCTGGGGTCAACACAAATACTTCGCCCACATCTCGCCCACCACGCCACTGTGCAACACGCACCGAGTCAGACCCGAGCATTGTTGTCAATCGTTCGACAGCGCGAGCAGCCCATTCATCGGCTTGAGTGCTGCCGCCCCACAACCCAAGCTGTCTTCCTTCTCGTGCGCGCAAGCCAACCGGCAAATACCTCAACAACACAACACCACTCGTGAGTCCGCGTGTTGCAATCCATGCATCCATCTGCCAACGCACGCGCTCGGCCATTGCCGCAGCAGTCAACCCCTCGGGCTGATACCACAAGCGATCACTTTGTTCGCCGTGATCGGTTTGCATACATATATGAAGATGCACGCAACTCACGCCTTGGTTGTTTAAGTGCGTCACCAATTCGTCGGCAACTGTGCGAGCCGTTGCCACCACCACATTGACATCCTCTACCGAGAGTTCAAATCGATGCGTACTTGCGCGTTCTGGGGGTGGCGCGATGGTGATGGGTGGATGCCGGTCATAACCACGTGCCAGGCGATGCAATTCGAAACCAACTGGCCCAAATCGTCCAACCAAATCTGATGGCTTCATTGTTGCAAGGTCGCCAACACAACTTAAGCCAAGCCGATGCAACAACGACACCACGTCGCGATCAATCTCTGCAAAGTCGGCGAGCACCGACACAGGTAATTGCGCCAAACATTGTGCGCTCTCACCCGGCTCAACCACTAGATGCCGACCATCAGCAGCACGTGCCGCAACGAGTGCTGTGAGTCGTCCATCGGCAATACCCACTCCAAACACAATTGGACGGCCGTCGGCCAAGAGCGCAAGCGCATTGTGCGTGATGCCATGCAAGCGTTGTGCCAACGCATCATCGCCACCCACATATCGCGATGGTCCGCGTGTAGCCAACAAAATAACGCCAGGGGTGCTCACTTCTACGAGGGGAACAAGCTCGCCCACCGCGCGCACTACCGACTCAAACATCAATCTGTCGCGCTCTTTGTTGTTGGCAGCAATATGCAGCTCGGGACACACGGCTTGTGCCTCGCGCCGTCGCATACCTATTTGCACACCTTGTTTGGCGGCATAAGCAGTGCGCGCCACTACGCGCTGCGCATGCAATACCGCAACCGCATCAAACCATTGTTTGCGCGAATACAACTCGCATTGTGCAGCAACTGCCTGCCAGTCGGCACACGCAATTACTGCAACGCGCGTGACATCACTTGCGTTAATTTGCTCAACCATTGCTAGCCAACATGTTGCAACACGTGTTGCATCGCTCGCGGCACGCGTCTGCCACTCACTGTCACATCTATGTGTCGGCTCTGCACATAGCCAGCCCCATGCTCAATACCGTCCCACTTTGTGGTCTGTGTATGCAACACCACATCGGGTTGAAATATTGATCGCGGTGTTGCGTGCCGCGATGTTTCTACCAACACGAGCACATTGCGTCGCGCCTGTATGCGGGTTTGAATACGTCGTGCATCAGACTCACTCGCATCTCGCGGCACCTCAAGCATCATCACGTCAAAGCCATCGGCAACAGCAGCAACTGTGCTTGTCCAATCTTTTTTGTTGGATGTTGGTGTCACTAACACCGTGCGTTGCAATGCAACCCCTTGCTCGCATGCCGACATCAACCCAAGATCATTCACACCCACGATGGCCAGCCACGAACCGGCTTGTGTAGCGGCACACACCAACAACAATGCGGTCGACATTGCGGCATCGCCACTACACAACACTGTGCGTCCGCGCACCAACACACCGTC
>CAXNIQ010000079.1:0-6334 GCA_964202465.1 Ilumatobacteraceae bacterium | reverse complement strand
ATTGGCGCTAGTTATCGTTGCTTTATTAAGTGTGCTTGCACCAGCACAAATTGCATCAGCGCATGCAATTTTGCTCACGAGCGAGCCAGCACCCAGCGCAGTTCTCGATCAGTCGCCAACAGAAATCGCCTTATTTTTTAATGAAGAAGTCGACACTGTATTTGGAAGAGTTCGCATTCTCGACTCTTCCGGCAAAGTCGTTCAAATAGTCAAGCCAATTCGAGATGCAGCAAATCACACCATTGTTCGCGCTCCACTTTCCTCTCTGGATGAGGGCACGTATGTAGTTATTTGGCGCGTCGCTTCAGCAGACAGTCATCCCGTTCAGGGATCATTTACATTTCAAATTGGAAATACTTCAATAGATGTATCGGCGATAAGTAATGGTCAGGTACTCGAGCGTCACGGGCTTGCCAGTTTGTTCGATGTCATTCGTTGGGTGACCTACCTCGGTGTCGTATTACTCATCGGCGGCATTGGGTTGTTGCAAGCAGTACGCACCGACCGTTTGTCTCCACGCTCGATACTCGCGCTTATGGGCGGTTGGGCATTTGCTGCATTGGGCACTCTTGAGGGATTGATTGCGTACGGCCCACACATTTCGGGGTACAAGATCTATAAGGCTGTTGATCTTTCGCTGCTTTCTGAAACGTTGACGACGCAATACGGAAAAATGCAACTCCTACGCCTCGTGCTCCTGGGCATCATTGGTGCACTTATTGCTGTTATTCAGTTTCGTGGCACGTGGTGGTGGAAGTTTGGTGCCTGGGCATCTCTGGTTGGCGTTGCAATGACGTTGTCGTTGGCAGGTCACCCCGTCGCAACAAGTCCTTTTGCACTGAGTGTCGGACTCGACATGCTGCACATGCTTGCTGTATCGCTGTGGGTTGGTCCGCTACTGATCATTGTGTATGACCGCAACATGTGGCTTGCAAATGACGAATCAACATCGGCGCCTTCATTGCGGTGGTTTTCTCGCACCGCAGGCTTTGCGGTGCCGGTCATCGTGGTTACTGGTGTGATTCAAGCCTGGTTGATGATGGATGGATTTGGTCAGATATTGGACAGTCGTTACGGAAGAACACTGATTGTCAAAGTGTGCCTCGTTATCGTTTTGATCGCACTCGGTGGAGTTTCTCGAGTTGCGATGCAACAAAAGCGCTCAGGCTCACTGCGCCATTCGATGGGTATCGAGGTGTTATTCGGAATCATTATCTTGACGATTACCTCGGCCCTTGTTGCAATGCCACAAAAAGGGACTATTGAGCCAGCGCCACTTTCGTCCACCATCTTCCAGGGGCAGATGATTGTTGAGTTGTCGCTCACTTCGGCGCGCGTTGGGCAGAGCGACGTTCACGTGGTGGTAGCGAGGGCCGACGGCACATTCGTGCAGATTGAGTCGGCTGCTGCTCGCATGTCGATGCCATCGCGCAACATACCCAATGGCCCGATTGAGCTTGAGGAAACCGGCCCGAATCACTTTTCTGGAGTAACCGAATTTGCGTATTCGGGCGAGTGGATAGTTGAGGTTTTGGTTAAGCAAACGTCAAGCTCAACGACGCTGTTTAAAATTGCTGTCGAAATTAAAAAATAAAAGTAATTACACTTCGATCATCACGAGATGATGGCCAAGACCAGTTGCTTCGTCAATAAATTGATCTCCAACGGTCGCAAATCCGTTTCTTTCATAAAAGTAGAGCGCGTTGTCTCGCGCCCGTGCCCACACATATGTTGATTCGAGCGAATGTGCTCTCTCGATGCCGGCTTTCAACAGTATTCGCCCAAGTCCTTTGGATTGCAGATGTTTTGCTACAGCCATACCGCGAAGTTGTGTTGCGGGCGCATCAACATCGAGTGGCCATGGTCGTGGCAACCATGTAGAACATGCAATCAAGACGCGGCCGTCTCGAATACCAAGATGTACCGAGCCCTCGGTGTCGTCTTCTGTATAGCGAGGGTCTTGTGACGGTGTGCCGTCTCGCAATACTGACATGCGCAGCACGAGTACCTTGTCTGTTGGCACTTGTTCAACCAGGTAGTCGCTAGTCATTGATTTTTACATTCGAGCCATTTTGAGCGGCAGATCGATACATCGCGTCTACCGTGCGGTGAGCTTGCAGCGCCACGTTGACATCGGGGTAAGCGGGTGTGTTCGTGGCAACTGCGTGCACAAATGCAACATCGGCATTGCTGGCACCATAAGCAAGTGGTTCGGTGTGAGCAAGCAACTCGTCGGCGCCAAGCGAGCCAGTAACGCCGTCGCTGTCGTGCCACTCGACTGGTCCAAACCATTCATGACCACGCATGGTGATCGTCCGATTTTCACAAAAGATTTCGACACTGCGTTGACTCGGTCTTGTCAGGTTGTCGTGCCAGATAGACGACAAGGTTCCAACTGCACCATTAGCAAACTGCAGTGTTGCACTCACCGAGTCTTCGATGCCTGGATAGCCATGAAAGTTGTGCGACCTCATGCTTGTATCGGTGATAGTGCCGATCAAAAAGTGCAGCATGTCGACGTCGTGGATGCTGTGCTCGAGCAGTGTTCCCGCTCCTGCCCTCGAGGCGTCCTTACGCCAGTCCGATGCGTAGTAACTCTGAATTGGGATGAACTGGTCGTCTCGAAACACCACGTTCATCACCCGGCCAGATTTCCTTTCGGCGATCAACTCGCGTGCCCACAAATAACTTGGTGCATGTCGCAATACCAAACCAACTTGGTTGACGACGCCACTCGCGTTGACTTCACTCACGAGTTGCTCCGCCTCGGCCAAGGTTGGCGACAGCGGTTTTTCACAAAACACGGCTTTGCCAGCCGCAATCACCTTGCTCACAAGGCGCTTATGTTCAGATGTCCATGTGCACACATAGACCGCGTCGGCTGATGCAATCACCTCGTCTTCGGACGCACACATTGTGTGACCACTTGCTAGGCAAAATGCTTGAGCGCGATCGGCGTCGGTGTCGTAGGCGCCTGCGCGCACGATATTTGCACCACCTCGCTTGAGACTCTTGGAGTGATAGGTGGCGATAAAGCCAGTACCCAAAAATCCGACGCGCAACAGATCGTTAGTCATCGCGCTTTACTGTAGTTGCACGCCCGACTGGCCCAATGTACGCACATCAACCACGCGGTCCGACAATCGTGTCGCCTCATTGTGGTCGTGGGTGACGTGCACCACTGTGGTTCGACGAGCACGCAGTAGGGCACCCATGTCGTCGAGCAGTCGGTCGTGCAGCTCGGCATCGAGCCCAGTGAGCGGTTCGTCAAGCAACAAGATGAGCGGATTGGCAACGAGCGCCCGTGCGACCGCAATTCGCTTTGCTTCCCCGCCCGAAAGTTGGCCAACGTCTCGGCGCGCGAGATCTTCCAATCCAATGAGACTGAGCATTTCGTTCACTTGCTCGATCTGCTGTGCTTTTGAAACTCGTTTAATTCGCAATGAGTAAGCGATGTTGTCAAAAACGCAGAGATGAGGAAACAGCTGGTTGTCCTGAAACACAAGACCAACATCGCGCTTATGTGTGGGCACTCCAGTCATGGGCTTGCCGTCAATAACAACTCTGCCTTGGCTGGGTTGCTCAAAACCAGCAATCACGCGCAACAGCGTTGTCTTGCCTGAACCACTTGGGCCAACGAGCGAGACAATCTCGCCACGAGCAACATTGAGGCTCGCACTGTCCAAAATGGTTCGGCCTTCATAGTTGAGAGTGATGTCCCTGAGCGCAAGCATCACTTTGTCTTTCTGCCTGGTCGCAACATGTCAATCAAAAATAGTGCAATCATGCTGACGACGACAATAATGACGCACAGCGCGTATGCCTGAGTGCGTAGCGCGTCACCGGGCCGCGAGAGCAGGCGCGAGATTGTGACCGGCAGAGTTTCACTGCTTCGGCGGGTAAGAAAACTTGTGGCACCAAATTCGCCGATCGAAATAGCAAATGCAATTGCTGCTGATGCGCCTATCGCACGAGATATCAGCGGGCGATCGACTGTCAGCCATGTTTGTAGCGGCGTTGCTCCAAGGGTGGATGCGACCGACTGCAGGCCTCTCGGAATTTGTCGCACAACCGGCAACACGATGCGAACCACAAGTGGCAACGCGATCAATGAATGGGCGAGTGGGGTGATCATCCACGCCGATCGAAAATCGTATGGTGCGGTGTCATACGTAATCAGAATGCCAAGTCCAATTGTCACAGCAGAAACGGTGAGTGGCAGCACAGAAATGCGCTCGAGCCACACAAATCTCGGTGATCCGTATGCGACTCCTAGAGCCACCGTGAGTCCAAGCACCGTTGCAATCACCATGGCGCATAATGCAAACTGCGCGCTGGTAGCTATCGCTGAGAAGGTTGTTGACGATGCAACCGCTCGCCATCCGCTAAGCGTAAAGCGTGTGGTGCCCGATGTTGAATGGGTAAGTGAGCGCCAGAGAAGCGCGGTTATTGGGGCGATGACAACCACCGCAGTGGAAAGCGCGATGCCATAGACCAGTGCAATCTGGCTACGAGTACTCGGTGGTCGCATCTCTACAGATATTTGAGGGACTGCAGTTTTGCGGCTGTGCAAACTTGCCCACCACCACAACATCGCTGTGAGCACAATCATCTGCACAATTGAGAGAGCAATAGCGCCAGGCATGTCGCCGATCAATACGCTGCGGGTATAGATCTCGGTTTCAATTGTTGCTCTGGCCGGTCCGCCAAGCGTGCGCACGATGCCGTATGAAGTGAAAGCAAATAGCGCAATTACTCCACTAGCGGTGGCGAGTGCACCGCGCAAGAGTGGCAGAGTCACCGTCCGAAAGACGGTTATCGGAGATGCGCCAAGTGTGCTTGCAGCCTGCTCGATGCCTGGATGTAGTTGTTCCCAACGCGCACCAACGATGCGCACCACAACGGTGAGATTGAAATATGCGTGTGCGACTATCAGTGCTGTTGCTGTGTAATGCAGCTTTGAAGGAAGCACAGCCAAAAACGCAGCGCCAACCACCACTGTTGGCAACAGAAACGGCACGGTGATGAGAGCCTGCAAGGCGCGGTTACCCGTAAACGTGAATCGAGACAACACAAATGTCGCTGGAAGCGCAACAATCAAAGTCAGCACAGTGCTCGCAAGTGCTTGCCAAGTGGTGAACCACAATGCTTGTCTGATCGCCGAATTATTGAGCACATCGTTGAAACCCTTGATAGTTGCACCGCGCAAAATTATTGCCGTAGTGGGTATCACCAACATCAGAACCAAGAACACTGTTGGTGCAATCCAGAGCCAACGAGCACTGCGCCTATAGGGCGACAGCGTGATGTTGGATTGCACGAGTTGATTCATGGTTGTATCAGTTGCTATTTCAGAACGATGGCAGACCACTCGTCAACCCAAGAGGTGCGATTGGTTGCTATCACGTTTGCTTCAAGTCGCAAAGGGTTTTCTGGACGCAGTGCATATTTGGTGAAAGCTTCTGGCAACACAGCGCCACTGTGCACAGGGAAAACAAACTGGGTGAGTGGCAAATCGTTTTGAAATGAGAGATCAGTGAGGTAGTCAATCAGAAGTTTTGCTTCGGCTTCGTGCTTGGTTCCGCGAAGAATGCCGGCATACTCAATTTGTTCAAAGCAGGTGAGTGAGGCAACTGCAGTTGGTGCTACATCAACTGGCGGATCAGCAAAGATGACTTCCGCCGACGGACTCGACGAGTAGCTCACAACAATTGGCCTGTCACCGTTGCCCGCTGCTCCAGAAAATTCGGTGTTGTATGCCTGTGTCCATCCGTCCACCACCATTACGCCGTTGTCGCGTAACGACTTCCAATATGACTGCCAACCGTCTGTGCCAAATTCGGCAATTGTTGCCATTAAAAACGCCAAACCAGGTGACGAACTTAATGCACTCGGCACTACCAACATGTTGGCGTATTGCTTATTGGTCAGCGCATCCAATGTGAGCGGAGGCGCGATGTTGCGACTCTTAAACCAGTCAATGTCGTAGTTAATGCACACATCGCCGGTGTCGACTGGTGTCACTTCATGCCCAGGAATATCGCGCAGCAGTGCCACGTCCATAGACGCAGTATTTGGTGTTTCGTATGCAGCAAAAACATCGGCTTCAAGTGCACGCGACAGCAGTGTGTTGTCTACTCCCCACAACACGTCACCTTCTGGGTTGCCGCTCGTGAGCACAGCTTTAGTCACCAATTGGCCAGCATCACCACCCTGCACAACTTCCACAGCAATTCCAGTGGCAGCGGTAAACGCATCAAAGATGCCAGGTGTGGGAGTAAACGATTCGTGTGCAAGCAACGTCAGTGTGACTGGGTCGTCGGGCGAGTCACTT
>CAXNIQ010000078.1:0-6458 GCA_964202465.1 Ilumatobacteraceae bacterium | reverse complement strand
GAGCCAATGACGTGGCAGCACGCGTTCCACTCGCATAACACAGCCGACCAGATTGTTGCACGGTCAATGGGCCAGGGTTGGAAGGGTCTGCAACGGCGAGTTCAGTTGCAACCAGCACAGGCTTGTTGTATTTCACTGAACAATCCGTGGCGGCTTGTGCAAAGCGCTCGTCCTGTCTGCGATGGTAGGTAACAATTCGTTCAAGACCATGGTCTGGGTAAAAACGACCTTCGGTCATCATGCGGGCTTGATTACTCTGAATGCCTAATCCAAGAAAAATGACCGCATCAATCTCGTTATGTGCGCACAACAAATCCAAAATCTCGGGAATGGTGTCTCGAGTCTCACCACCAGCGCAATCAATCGGATTGTTGCGACTCCACCGTGGAGGTAACAGCGCGTCAAGTGCACTCGTGAGGTCTTTTGGCAGCGCAGCGAGTTCGAGCACTCCGTCTTGTGCAATGGCATCCGAAGTGACGACCCCCCAACCGCCAACTGTGGTCAACACAACAACTCGGTTTCCGCGTGGCAGCGGTTGCGTGGCAAAACTGGCGGCAATATCAAACGCTTCTTCTACCGTACGTGCACGAGACGCGCCAGTGCTTCGACACAGACCGTCAAAAATTTTGTCATTACTGGCCAATGCGCCCGTGTGGCTTTGGGCTGCGCGCGAACCGAGTTCGGTGGCACCACCCTTGACTACAACCAATGGCAGTTGCTTGGTTACTCGCGAGAACGATGATTGGAGCATTCTGCCATCAGTCACGCTCTCGATGTAAGCAAGTCCAACTTTGGTATGAGTGTCTTGTGCGTACCATTCGAGATAGTCACCTACCGACATTTGAGCAGCATTGCCAGCAGATATTGCACGAGCAATACCGACACCTGTTTGGCGCGCATAGTTCAAGAAACTGGAAACAAAGTTTCCGCTTTGGCTGGCAACTGATATGCATCCTTGAGGTGGATAAGGTCCAACGATCTGCGCGCACAACGAAACTGGTGTACTAACCACACCTTGACCGTTCGGACCCGCAAGAAGCATTTGTAGTTCGGCTGCAAGTTGCACAAGTTCTTGCTCTGCGACCAAACCGCTCTGCCCTGCTTCCTTATAACCAGCAGATGCAATAAATGCCGAACTGATTCCGCGTTCGGCACACTGACGCAACAATTCTGGGTTTGCGCTCGCCGGAGTGCAAAAGAATGCAAGATCAATCTCATTCGCTGGAAGTTCGTTGATAGATGCAACGGTTTGAATACCCAGGATCTCTTCACCTTGCAAATTCGTGGCAAATACCTTTCCGGCAAATTCATTCGACAAGATGTTGTGCAGAGAAACAAACCCAAATTTGCCAGGATGAGACGACGCTCCTACAACGACAACAGCCCGAGGCGAGAACAACGCTTGAAAATGCTTTTCACTTGGCCGGAATTGACCGCTTTCAACTGGCGCGACTTGATGACTGTTGGAGAGCTCAACCAACGCATCAACCGCAACGATTGATCCGTCTCGCTGCACAATCAGTGGGTTGATGTCTATTGAGACGATGTCGGTTCGCGAATCACAGGCATTGCTCAGTGCGACCAGTGCTGCACACAGAGCTCCTAGGTCTACCGCATTCTCTCCACGGAATTCTTGCAAAATATTTCTATTTTTCAATGCTCCAATCATTGACAACGCGCCGGCCGTGTCGATCGGTAGTGGCGCGAAGATCACATCCCCAATCACCTCAGCAAAGATTCCTCCAAGACCCAACATCGCAGTCTTCCCAAAAACTGGATCGTTGATCATTCCCACAATCAGCTCTCGGGATCCTTGAATCATGGGCGTGATGAGCAACTGAACATCTCCGTCGCTAGACGTTGCCATGGCCAACAATTCAGCCGCAGCACTCTCGACCGCATCACGGTTTGGGAGTTTGAGCCGCACGAGTCCGCGCTCGGTTTTATGGGCAATTCCATCCCCATTGAGCTTGGCGACAACTGGAAAACCTAGGCGTTCGGCAGCATCACCAGCCTCGATGGCCGTGCTGACAAGGAATTCTTGTGCAAACGGAAAACCAAACGGTGACAGCAACTCTTTTGAGGCGGATTCAGACAAAGTTTGGGAGTTAGACACAACTGAATACTTTAGTCATCAGGCACTAATTTGGACTGTCATGAACCAATTGTCGGCCGCTTCAGCGTTGCTGAATGGCGAAATTGTTGGACCTACTCGAGTCACGTGGAATGACGATGGGATAATCACGAACGTCGAATCCATTTCGAAAAATAGCGCAGAAGCAGAAGCCGCAAAAGAATCCGGGTCAATTGCGAATCATATGATCGTGCCTGGATTTATTGACATTCAGGTCAATGGCATTCGCGACATCAATATTGCAGATGCCAAAAACGATGATTGGAATCGCCTCGACCAGCTCTTGTTGAACACAGGAGTAACCAGTTGGTGCCCAACCCTTGTTAGTGCTCCACTCAATTCGTTAAAGGCATCGTTGCAATCAATAGCGACACGTATGCAGAGCAATCCTGCATCAATTGCCGTCGCAACTACGTGCGTGCTTGGCGCGCATCTCGAGGGGCCATTTCTCGGAGACGCACACGGCGCTCACCAACGATCGAGCATCATTCCCATCGATCTAGATTGGATCGATCAATTACCAAGTTGTGTGCAGATGATGACGTTAGGTGCCGAGCAGAGCAATGCCGTTGTTGCAATACATGCTTTGCGCAAACGCGGCATTCTTGTATCAATTGGTCACTCTCGGGCGTCCGATGAGCAAATTTTGATCGCTACAAAAGCTGGAGCAAACATCGTTACGCATCTCTTCAATGCCATGTCAGGTGTTCATCATCGCCAAGAAGGACTAGCGCTCTTTGCTTTGACAAGTGACGATTTATTCGCTTCGATCATCGTTGATCTTGAACACGTTTCGGCTCGCGCGGTGCAACTCGCTTTTCTTGCCAAACCGCGCCGCATGATATTGGTTACTGATTCAGTACGAGGTCATGGCGCTACTGCTCCCCGACTCGAAGACGGCACACTTGCAGGCAGTGTGCTCACTATGGACAGAGCAATCCGTAACGCCGTCAAGAGTTGCTCGGTGCCACTTGTTGAGGCACTCAACGCAGCCTCTGTCAACCCTGCCATTGCTTTAGGGTTGCACGATCGCGGGCAGATAGCAATTGGCAAGCGAGCCGACCTTGTGTTGCTGTCGACGAATCTTGAAGTGACCAAAGCAATCAGCAATGGCATCCACCACTCAAACAGCAGCGACTAACATCGCGTCGTGCACATCGTCTCGGCTTTATTTATTGACACGTTTGAGATGAGACAAGCACCTGGTCCGTCAACACGTATTGATTTGACCGGCGTCTTTTTCTCTCTGGCAGCCCCGAGCGCAGTACCCGTGACTATCGAACCCCACCTGATGGCTTTGATTTACTGTCAGCCTGAAGAAAAGGGATCTGGTGTCTTCGAAGTCATTTTCAGAGACGGCTTTAGCGGTGATGCGACTCAACTAGCCCGCAACGTCAGTCCGTTTACTGTTGAACCCGGAAAATTCACCTATCGACTTGTCCGTGGCGAATTGGAGCTGCTCAAATACGGTCCTATTTTTGCCCATTGTCGTATCGATCAAGAGCCTTGGCATATCGTGCCCCTTACATTGCTGCCTCCGGTCGGCTGAGAGCAACTACAGTCGCCGCCGTGAATACTTTGCCCCGCCTTGCTCCCGAACTAGACCGTCAGATTATTGCCATTGCTCGCGGCATCGCAATGGATGCACCGCTCAGAGCAAAGAGTGGTCATCAGGGAACTGCAATGGCGCTGGCTCCACTTGCACATGTTTTGTATTCGCGAATCATGAATCATTCACCGCACGAACCACTGTGGCGCAATCGTGACCGGTTTATTCTCTCGGCGGGTCACGCATCGATCCTGCAATATGCGATGTTGTTTCTCAACGGCTATGGATTAGAGATTTCAGATCTCCAATCGTTTCGACAATTTGACTCCAAGACTCCTGGTCATCCAGAAGCAGGCCACACACCAGGTGTCGAGGTCACAACCGGTCCGCTCGGTCAGGGCTTTGCCAATGCTGTAGGAATGGCAATTGCAGAGCGCAATTTACGAGCTCGTTTTGGTGCATCTTTGATGGATCACAACACCTACGTGATTGCGGGTGACGGATGTTTGATGGAAGGCATCAGCCATGAAGCTGCTTCATTGGCTGGGCACCTCGCGCTCGACCGCTTGATCTGCATCTATGACGACAACAAAATTACTATCGACGGAAGCACACAACTCACTTGCTCAGACGATGTGGTCGCCCGATTTACTTCGTATGGCTGGAATGTGTTGCAGCTTGGCGAAATTGGTGATGATCTAGACGCTCTCGAAGCAGCGCTTAATTCGGCAAAGAATCATCGTGGTTCTCCAACACTGTGTGTATTGCAAACGCATATTGGGTTTCCCTCCCCCGACTTCACGGACAGCCATGAAGCCCACGGCAATCCATTTCTTGCCGAACACGTTGAACGCACAAAAGCAGTTCTCGGAATGCCCAACGAACCATTCTGGGCGCCATCTAACGTTGTCGAAGCCGCGCGCGCTTATGCAAGCAGTCGTTGTGCACCTCTGGTTACAAACTACGCATCGATACCAAGCAATGAACTTTTTGAGTTGTGCTGGAATCCACAATCGAGTGCTCACTGGACGTCGGACATGCCAACATTCGCGCCAGATTCAAATCTGGCCACGCGACAAGCAATGCCTCAGGCAATTGCCGCGAGCATGGTGGATCTTCCAGGTCTCATGCTCGGATCTGCAGATCTCACAGGAAACACTGGAGTCAAAGTCGGTGCGATGAGCGCTCAGTCATTGCGAAATCCGCAGGGGCAACAAATCTATTTTGGAATTCGCGAGCACGCTATGGGTGCAGCCATGGTGGGAATGGCTCTTCACGGCGGAGTGCTGCCAGTTGGCGGAACATTTTTCGTCTTTGCTGACTACATGAGACCCGCTATTCGACTTGCCGCGCTCTCAAAAGCAAAAGTTGTCTTCGTTTTCTCGCACGACTCGGTTGGAGTTGGCGAGGATGGTCCGACACATCAACCAATCGAACATCTCGCGTCATTGCGAATCATTCCCGATCTACACGTAGTGCGTCCAGCTGACTCAAACGAAACAGCCCAAGCATGGCGCGATGCTGCCGATCACAATGGTCCAACGGCACTCATTCTGAGCCGACAGTCGCTCCCAATATCCACGGATGGATCGGCAATAGCAACAGGGGCTGGTGTCATTCGGTCGTCCAAATCAAGACCTGAAGTTGTACTTGTAGGCACCGGTAGCGAGGTTTCTCTGTGTATCCAAGCGGCAATCGCTCTTGAAGAATCTGGCCACTCATGTCAAGTCGTAAGCATGCCGTCATGGGATCGTTTTGAGCAAATGCCTGAAGCTTTCAAGTCAACAGTCTTTCCAAAATCAATTCCCGTGCTCTCTGTTGAAGCAGGAAGCACATTTGGCTGGGCGAAATATGCCGACGAGTCGATTGGCATCGATCGGTTTGGGGCAAGTGCTCCAGGCAGTGTGGTGATGAACAATCTCGGTATCAATTTGCAACATGTCGTTGATAGTGCGGTGCGACTCATCGCATCTGATAAGCAGAGCTGATGACATCATCTCGCCTAGTGCGGCTCTTTGACGAATGCGGACAGAGCCCGTGGCTTGACAATCTCAAGCGTGATTTCATCACATCTGGCCAGCTGCTCGATATTCTCGACACAGGAATACGTGGACTTACCTCAAATCCCACAATATTCCAAAAAGCCATTCAGGGTTCAGTCGACTATGACGAACAATTTCGGTCGCTCGTTTTGAAAGGCATGCAACCAATTGACAGCTATTGGGAACTCGTGGTCAAAGATATTCAAGACGCACTCGACATATTTGAGCCGCTCTATGAATACTCAAACCGCTCGGATGGCTTCGTGAGCGTTGAAGTCGACCCCAATCTGGCACACAATACAGATGCAACGCAGACTGCTGCACGACTCCTCGACGAACGTGTTGCAAGAAAGAACGTCATGATCAAGATTCCTGCAACCGTAGAAGGAATTCCGGTGATTCGCACCATGATCAGCGAGGGTCGAAATGTCAATGTCACTCTGATTTTTAGTCTTGAGCGTTATCAATCTGTGATGGATGCGTATATCGATGGTCTCGAAATATTGGCTACCAATTCAAAGGGATCACTAGATGGAGTCGCAAGCGTTGCGAGTTTTTTCATCTCTCGTGTCGATTCCGAAATAGACCGTCGACTTCACGCTGTTGGATCACAAGCAGCAACTGATCTGTGCGGCACTGCGGCGGTATCTCAGGCCAAACTTGCCTACCAACTCTTTGAGCGCACATTTTCTGGGCCGAGGTGGTCTGCGCTTGTTCAACGAGGTGCTCGTGT
>CAXNIQ010000077.1:0-6461 GCA_964202465.1 Ilumatobacteraceae bacterium | reverse complement strand
GAAACAGTTTTTGCTACCGAATCTGTTGCGCAGCGAGTGATCGATCCGTTCAAAAATCGTTTCTGGAAGATCATCAATCCTGGCCGCAAGAATCACATGGGCAAATCGGTTGGATACAAATTGGTTCCGGGCCACACAACGTTTCCGATGGCGTTACCCGATTCGGTGATTGGTCGAAAAGCCGGTTTCATGTTTAAGCATTTGTGGGTTACTCCTCATGTAGAAGAAGAGCGTTATCCCGCTGGCGACTATCCGTTTCAACACGAAGGTGGAGCAGGCTTACCAGAGTGGACAAGCACTGATCGCAATGTCGACAACACCGATGTTGTGTTGTGGTACGTGTTTGGCACTAATCACATTCCACGAATTGAAGACTGGCCAGTAATGCCTGTAGAGCGCGCTGGGTTTCATCTCAAGCCAAGCGGATTTTTTTCACGCAGCCCAGGCATCGACGTGGCTGCTGCAAAACCTGCTTGCCACTAACGAAGCGTGGCCCACACTGGCTGATGATCTGATGCATCTGTAGTTCCGTCGATGTATGCACTAACTGTTTCAAAGTGTGGTGAAACAAAAACAAAGTCGATACGCAAATCTCGGTCGGTGCCTTGTTCGGGGTTTTTCTTAAATGTCGCAGTTGACGCGGCAGTCGCTGGTGAGAGCGACCATGTGTCTCTAAATCCTGCATCGGCAACAAGCTTGATCACGTGTGATTCTGGCTCGTCATTAAAATCTCCGGTCAGAATGATTTCTTCGGGCATTTGGGGCACGGTGTCATTCATTTGCCAGTGTTCGCGATATTCATCATCGCCCTCATTACCGTTCCATGCCCCACCCTCAATTGTTGCGGCTGCGCTCTGTTTGAGGAGCAACTCGATCTGTGTAATGCGGTTTTTCTCGGTGACATCGGTGAGATGAAGGTTGATAACTCGAATTTGTTTCTCGGGGGTGGCGATGACCGCCTCAAGAGCAACACTCCACATATTCATATTGATTCCTGTGTCATCTTTTGGCATATGAATCACGCGTGACGAAATGATCGGAAATCGGCTTGCGATCATTTGTCCACCCTGACGGCGTCTGTTAACAACCGTTCCATCAGCGCTAATAGCACCGGCATCAACATCAATCGAGGGGCCAAAAACGCAATACCTATCGGGGAGCAGTTGCTGGATTTCGACAAATTGGTCTGCCATATTGGTGCGCCGCCAATTGCGATCAATCTCTTGCAGGCAGATGATGTCAGCCTTGCGAATGGGCTCTATTGCGCGAGCAAGGTTGTAGCGATTGTCGGCCCCCAATGAATATTGGATGTTGTAGGAGACAACAGACAGCAAACTCATATTTGACAGCATATGGAGTGGTTAGTGTTGTGTTCATGCGTAACAAAACAATTCTTCGTGTATTCATCTTGGGGATGTTGTGCGGGTCTGCATTGCTGGTTTCGTGTGGTCGTGCCACAACTGTCTCAGGTGTATTGCGAGTGGCGAATGATGCAGGGTTTGGCGGCGCCGAAACGATGGATCCGTACGACGGCAACAGAACTTGGCCAACCATCAATATGGTGTTCGACCGACTCATTGGTGTCGACAAAGATTTCTCTCCGATTCCAGAGCTTGCTCTTTCGTGGTCTTCTAACGATGATTTGTCGGAGTGGACTCTTGTGCTACGCGAGGGCGTAAAGTTTCACGACGGAAGCGATTTCAATGCCGACGATGTTGTGTACTCAATCAATCGCATGATTGACCCAGAGTTTGACTCGCCAGTGCGCGCGGTGCTTGGCGTGATTGAGTCTGCCGAGGCAATTGATAACTACACGGTCAAACTTTCATTGTCTACTGGTGAAGCCGACCTTCCTTCGTTGCTTGCCGACTATCGCGCGCTGATGACGCCAGTGGATTCACAGGCAACAATTGGCAAGACACCAATCGGCACAGGTCCGTTCAAAATGAAGACATTTGATCCTGAAGGAACAACCGTTCTTGTAGCCAACGAAGACTATTTCTTTGGCAAACCTCAGTTGACAAAGATCGAGATCATTACGTTTGCAGACTCACAGTCGGCTGCGCAGGCACTTGCCGGCGATCAGGTAGATCTGTTGTTGGCCATTGATGGTAAGTCATCGTCAATCTTCGGTGACACTGCCAAATTTACGTTGCAAACAATTCCGTCTGGCGACTGGAATGCAATCGATTTTCGCGTTGATCGACATCCGTTTGACGATGTGCGGGTGCGAAAAGCACTGCGCATCGCGGCAGATCGTCAAGTAATTGCCGACACCGTGTTAGGGGTTGGCGGAGGAGTCGTTGCGTGCGACACACCTGTTTGGACTGCAGACCCATATAGATGGAATGGACCATGCGCGAAAGATACCGAGGGAGCCAAAGCATTGCTGGCCGAAGCTGGATTCCCAGATGGAATTGCCATCGAAATCTGGACCAGCGATGTTGAAGTGCACATGGTTGAACTTGTTGAGGCATATCAGCAACAAGTCAAGGATGCTGGCATTCGCGTGGTTATCAAGATGGCTGATGCGAGTGGATTTTGGGATGACGTGTGGATGAAAGAGAGTGCGTTTGTTGACAGCTGGGGTCAGCGTCCGGCTGCCCAAGTGCTCAATGAGGTGTATCGCAGCACCGCTGCATGGAATCCGACTGGCCAAGTTGATGTAGCGCTTGACGCAATGCTCGATGATGCCCGGTCAACACAAGACTTGGCGCAGCGCAAGCAAAAGTACATTGCAATTCAAGAGCACCTCTTCGAGAATTCGGCAATCTTCCTGCCGTATCACAAGACTCTGACACGAGTGATGAGTAGCAAAGTACAGGGAATTGATCCAATCGTGATTGACGCAGTTCGATGGGAGAAGATCAGCGTTTCGTGATATTGATATGAAAAATTTGGCACGGCGAATGCTGTTCACTCTTGGCGCGTTTGTGTCGCTTGCTGTCTTGTCGTTTCTGGGAATTGATGCATTACCGGGTGATGGTTGCACCGCATTGCTCGGTCGTTTTGGTACGCCTGCCAAGATCGCAGACTGTCGCGAGGAGCATCAGCTCACTGATCCGGTAATTGTTCGCCTTGGCAACTGGGCGAACGATGTGGTGCACGGAGATCTTGGCTATTCGATTAAGCGTGACGAGCAGGTTGCACAGATCGTTTTGCCTCGAATACGAAACACTGCCATGTTGGCTGTGGTTGCCGCACTGATGGCGTTTCCGAGCGCAATTGTGGCTGGCCTACTCATTGGTCGTTATCCACAAAGTCGTATCGGCCGAGCAATCAACACACTGGGGGTAGTCGCGATGACACTTCCAGAGTTTGTGATCGCCACCATCTTGTGGCTGGTTTTTTCTATATGGATTCCAATATTTCCCGGTGTGACGGTGGTGCCGAGCAATGCAACAGTCGTAGAGCTCTTGCCGCATATTTGGATGCCTGCACTGACCCTCGCAGCGGTTGTGTTTGCGCACTCGATGCGCACCATGAAGGCAGGAGTTACAACGATTCAGTTGATGCCATTTGTGGAAAGCGCTCGGCTACGAGGAACAAAAGAGCGGGTCACTTTGCTGCGCCATATTCTGCCAGCAGCATTACCCCCAGTCGTCAACACGATTGCAGTAGATGCCGCGTGGCTCCTTACCGGAACCTTTGTGACGGAGGCGGTGTTTAACTATCGCGGATTGGGCAGATTGGCAATCGATGCGATTTCAGATCGTGACACTGCAGTCATTTTGCCAATTGTGTTGTTTAGCCTTGGTGTTTACCTCACTATGTCGCTCATTGCAGACATGGTTGTACGACTTCTAGATCCACGGCTGAAACAGCAGCGCTCATGAATAAACGCATTGTGTATTGCGTGCTTGGGTTTCACGCAATCATTGCCCTCCTTGCGCCTCTGCTGCCACTCGCAGATACAGACGAGCAAGACCCTGGCGCAATGCTGCAAGGATTTTCGTCGACTCACTGGCTGGGCACGGATGCGTTGGGTCGAGACATCTTGAGTCGTGCGCTCCACGGAGGTCGGCCGTCGCTCGTTATTGCACTCTTGGCAACGGCTCTCTCGGCAATCATTGGTGTTGCACTTGGCTCACTTGCTGCATTGGCTGGCGGATGGATTGACGAAGCGCTAGCCAGACTGATTGACTTCTTGCTTGCAGTACCCACACTGATTTTACTGTTGTTGATCGCAAGCTTTTTTGGGCATGATCCATTTGTCTTAAGTGTCACCCTCGGTTTGATGTATGCGGCACCCATTGCGCGAGTTGCACGTGGAAGCACGCAAGTGTTGCTGGCTCGCGACTTCGTACGAGTCGCAAGATTGCAGGGAGGTCGTGGCGTCAATTTGTTGATTGGCGAGGTGTTACCAAACGTTTGGCGAGTGGTGTTGACCGAAATAGCAATGCAGTTCACATGGATTATTTTGGCGTTCAGTTCACTTTCATTTTTAGGACTCGGCGCAAGTCCTCCGACGCCCGAATGGGGTTTGATGATTGCCGAAGCGCGCTCGTATATGACAATTAATCCGCTCTCGGTAATTACTCCAATTGTGATGCTTGGTTCACTTGTATTGGCTGTACAAGCACTGGTAGATCGCGAATGAATACCATCTTGCAATTTGACCAGGTGTGTGTAGAGGCTCGAGATCGCAATCGAGTCGTGAAGCCAATACTTCAATCGGTAGATCTGAAAGTCAAATTGGGCGAGAGTCTTGGCATCGTCGGAGGATCGGGGAGTGGAAAGTCGACGCTGTTGCGTATAGCGGCAGGGGTGCTGTCGCCGGGGTTACATCTCACGTCGGGCGATGTGTCGACGGCAGGTGTCGACATGCTTGCTGTCGACCCAAAAGTCCGTCAAGAGATGTACGGCAGTTCGGTTGCACTTGTCGCGCAATCACTAGGTGAGGCTCTCACGTCTCACCTGACCGTGCGAGCACATTTTCGTGACACGCTCGGTCGTGATGTTGCGGATGAAACAATTTTGTCGTCACTCGATGATGCTGGTTTGGACGGAGCCAAATATTTGCATCGTTACCCACACCAGATTTCTGGAGGTGAGCGCCAGCGCGTTTTGCTCGCTCTTGCACTCGTTCGATCACCTTCCTTACTGTTGCTTGACGAGCCAACCTCCGCCCTAGACGTAGGGATTGCTGCGGATGTGTTGGCAACGATTACCAGATTGCAAGAGTCGAGAGGTTTCGCACTTGTCTGTGTCAGTCACGACTTTGGTGTCGTTGGGCGAGTGTGTGATCGAGTTGCCGTGATGAGCCGGGGTCAAATCGTGGAACACGGCTTAACAGAGCACGTTCTTGCAACACCATCCGCCTCATACACGCAGTCGCTGCTCGCATCAATACCGCGCCTGCATGTACGAATGCGCGAACCACAATTGAGTGTGCAGCAACCAGTCGTAGTTGTGCGCGATCTCACCGTTATCAGAAGCGGATCAACGCGCGCACTTGACTCTATAAATTTGGAAGTTGGAAAGGGTGAAGTTGTTGGGGTCATCGGCGAATCAGGGAGTGGTAAGTCAACACTCTTGTCGGTGATGTGCGGACTTGTTTCGTCCACATCAGGTTCAATTCACGATGGCAATGGGTTTGATCTCTCCACTCCCTTACGCGATCGACCACTTGCAGTCCTCTCTGAAATTCAAATGGTATTTCAAAATCCGGACGACTCGCTCAATCCGGTCCGGACTGTGGAGCAGTCGATGTCTCGATACACCCATGCCAATCGCGACGAGGTGCTTGCGGCGCTCGAAGCAGTGGAATTGTCTGAACAGTTTTTGTCACGTCGCCCAAGCGAGATGTCGGGTGGGGAGAAGCAACGTGTTGCAGTCGCTCGAGCGTTGCTCGCGAAGCCGCAGCTGTTGTTGCTGGATGAAGTTACATCGGCGCTCGACGTCACCGTGCAGGCGTCTGTAGTCAAGATGCTTGCGAGCGTGCAGAGTGCAACTGGAATGTCGATGGTAATTGTGTCGCACGATATTGCGTTGATTGCATCATTTGCCGACAGACTCATTGTGCTGAGAAACGGACGGGTTGTCGAACAAGGCTCTGTTGACGCTGTTATCGATGCTCCCACAGATCCATACACGCAGCACTTAGTGAAATTAGCAGCGACCACAATTCGCAAATAAAAAATCCGGCTTGTCGCTTGTGCAACAAACCGGATTTTTGTAATTCTGCAAATGCAGGTACTAGACCTGCAACAAATTAACGCTTCTTTTTAGCAACTGCCTTTTTTGCCACAGGTTTTGCAGCTGGCTTTTTTGCCGCAGGCTTTGCTGCAGGGGCAGCTGGCTTGCGAACAGTTACCAACTTTGGTGCTGGGGCAACGCCGAGGGCGATGTCCTTAAAGCCTTTTAGTGCTGAAATCTTGGCGACGGTCTTTGCCTTCACCTTGACTGCTTCACCTGTGGCCGGGTTACGCGCCATGCGGGCTGGTCGGTTGATCTTTGCA
>CAXNIQ010000076.1:0-6462 GCA_964202465.1 Ilumatobacteraceae bacterium | reverse complement strand
TGGGTCACTCAATCACGGAATCAAGGGCGAAATGCAATATGCCACGTTCACCAAGATGGCGCAGATTGCCCAATATGCCCTTGATGGCATCAAGGGATCGCTCGAAGCGATCACACACGTCGGGGGCTCCTCTGCCTTCGTCATTCTTTTGTGCTTTTTTGGTCTCTACAAGACATCCGTTGTGTCAAAAAAAATCTTGATGCCGTTCTGCATGGCGGTCGGTTCGGTCGTGTTTTATTTCGTTACCGGCTATTCGCGCGTCACTTTTGGCGCACCGGTATCGAGCAGATATGTGTACATGGGTGCCATCTTCCTTATCCCCCTGGTGTTTATCGGCTTCGAATCACTACTCGAGCAGGTTGCATCACGGCATATCTTTACCATCGCCGCGACCGTATGGATCAGTGCGATGGGCATTATCGGTTTTTTGGCCACAATAGAAACATCTCCGTACACCAACCCTGCCCGAAGACAGGCAATCGAGTCGGTGCGAGACTTGGTTGCATCTGGCTCAACAAATGTTGCAGGTACTCCAAGCCCGATATTCGACCCCAACCTCACGGTTGAGTGGATCCGCAAACTCATCGCTACCGGCATGTGGCACGGCTAACCACCAGTGCCAAAGAATCAACGTGTCATCGGCACGCTCTGCGTGTTTCTCTCAAGCACTGGTTTTGCCACAGTACCCACCTTTACAAAAAAGTTGTACACGCATGACACCAATGCGATGGGCGTCATGTCTGTTCGCTTTACTCTTGCAGCATTGTTAATGTTTGCCATTCGCGCTGTCTTGGTACGCAATACTCCTTGGCCAAGCATCAAAAACACAGCGAAATTGTTGCTGTGGGGCGTTTGCATCATGGGCATCTCACTCACATACTTCATTGCGATCAACGACATCGATACCGGTCTCGCAATCGTGCTGTTTTACGCAAACCCATTATTTATTGTCATTGGATCGTGGATTATCTGGAAGAAGCGTCCGAGCAATAATGTTTTGATCTCATTGGTCTTCACGATGATCGGAGTGTTCATCACCGTCGGGCAAATTGGAGATGCGAGTATGAGAGCGGTCGCACTCGTTTTACTCTCTGCAGTTTTCTTCACAATCTATTTGTTGGGGCTTTCGCATTCGCTCGAACGAACAGACGTCATTACGAGTGTCGCTCTTGTCAACGCTGGCGGAGCAACCTCGTACTGGTTTCTAGTTGCAACTTCGCCTGGTTCGTTAACGTCAGAGTTTCCCCATGATTCAGTCGCATGGTTGTACATCGCTGGTCTTGTGGTCTTTGGGACCGTCACGCCGATCGTTGCGGGGTTCGCTGGCCTCAAGCGTGTTGGCCCCAGCATGGTGTCGGTGCTCACGACCCTCGAGCCAGTACTAGCCATTGCCGCAGGAGTCGTTTTCTTGGGCGAAGACCTGACCGTCAACCGTGTTATTGGTGCAAGCTTCGTCATAGGTGCGCTCATTGCACTTTCCGTGCTCGAAGCCCGTACCGACACATCAGCGGGTCTCGGGGTAATTTCCCCATAAACGCCAACCAACACCGTGATCCACCAGGAGCACGGGCCGAAACTACACTCCCAGTAAGGGTTTGATCTGTTTTCTGGTCTTGAGCAGCAGAAAAATGCCAAGCATTTCCAAAGGTACGTTGAGAAAACCCCGTTCTACAAGCGGCGCCACATAACCCTCCAATGAAAAGCCAGCGACCGGCCACCAGAACATGGTGGTGTTCAGAAAGGCTCCATCGAAGACGAGGTGAAAAAATAAGCCCATCGTTAGCGCCAGCCAGTTCTTTCGTGCTGCTTTTTTAGTGGCATTCGTGCCAATCGTCAGCAGCATCACCGCCGTCAAGATACCCACCACCGTCACGACACTGAACATCGGCACGAGCGCGCCAGCAATCACCCACCGATAGGCAAATTTTGGGTCACGAAAGACTGTCCACACTGACGCAACTGCCGTGCCAATAAACCAAAAGAACACGAGTGAGCCCCTATAACGCGATAAAACAACCACAGTGCGGGCACTCTGGAAGCTCGTCGGCAGGAAGTTTGTGCAGTCGATCAATTTCGCTCTTTGGCAAGTCGAGGTGGCAACCACCACAGGTTGGGCCATGCAACGTTGCAACAGCACCGTCTGGACGATGCTTGCGTTTTGCCTCGTATGTCGACATCAACGACGCCGGCACCACTAAGCCCTGCGCACTTCGTTGCTCGACAAGATGCGCAATCTCGGCATTGACCGCTGCGCGTGCCGCGCGCAACGACTGTTCTGTCGCAGCAAGTGCATCGCGTGTCGTTTGCACCGCAGCACCAAGCTCAACCGACTCTTTGTCGCATTGCTCGACGATTTCGAGTAATTCGAGTTCACGGTCGTCAAGCGCGCTGCGGTTTGCAGTGCACGTTGCAATCTCATGTTGCAACGCCTCAGCCTCGCGCGGCGCAATAATTGTTTTCATCTGTTTGTTGAGACGAGCAAGCATCGACTCGACTTCGTGTGCTTGTTTTTCAAGTCCAGTAATTTCTGCTCCAGCATCTGCGCTTCGTTTGTCGAGTGCAGCCAATTGCGTGATGGCATTTGCGGACGCACTTTTAGCGAGTTGATACGCGGCCGATTCGGGCAAATGTGCGAGCCGGTGCTGTGCTTGGGCAATAGCAATATCGGAAAGTTGCACCGCATACAGATCGTGTAGTGAAGTCACGTTGGCTCTACGGCACTGTCTGTACTGCAGGAGAAAAGGGCTGGGCACATTCGTATACCCAGTAGCTGCCAATAGCCACGGTGTTCACCGGAGAAAATGGGTTTGTATCCGTAGGCGCGATCGTAGTTCCTGGATCGACAACTCTCACTACGACAGTGTTCGCGGGGTTTACAAGGTCGAGAGGCACAGTTGTTGTCGTAGTGGTTGACGCCCTGCCAGGTTTGATGCTCGTTGTGGTTGTCGTAACAGGCACTGTGCCCGAAACAACCTGAGCCAAGCATTCATTGCCCGGCAAATAGATCCGCATTGGGTTTGGGTCTTGCCGTGTTTCGGTGGCCACTGGTGCTGGCGCTGCATCCCAATCCAAAGAAGGCAGACCCTCGTGCGCAGCATCCATGTATTGCTTCCAAATACGTGCGGGATACATCGATCCCTGCACACGCGTAATGCCATCTTGCTTGACAAACTCAGGAATATTGACCATTGGCGTATAACCCTTTGGGTCGCCTACCCAAACTGCTGTCGTTAGCTGCTTCGTGTATCCAACAAACCATGCGTTGGTGTTGTCATCTTGGGTTCCTGTTTTGCCACCTGCAGGGCGAGCTCTGTTTGGTGTTGGTGCTGCTGGCTCAAGAGCCGTGCGACGTGCGGTGCCAAACTGAATCACGCCCTTCATGGTGTCAACGGCTCTCAGTGCAACGTCATTTGTTAACACCCTGCATGGCTCGACGTCTGCTGGCGCTACACAGAGTTGTTCGTGTTGATACAACACACCATTTGCATCTTCGATCTTTTCAATAAAATATGGTTTCAAGTGCACACCACCGTTGGCGATGGTCTGTGCACCAGTTGCCATGTCGAGCGGGCTGAGCTCGTTGGCACCCGTTGCAAGCGATGCATACGGCTGAATTTGGTATGTCTCCGGGTTGGTGAATTCTGAATCAAGCATCTTATACATCAGCGCAACTATGCGCTCGAGCCCCACAACTTGCGACAACCTTGCGTATGCGCAGTTGATCGACAGGGCCGTCATGATGCGCAACGGGGCAACTTCATGACTTACACCCTTTGAAATATAAAACGGTTCTTCTGGCTTGCCAGGATTTGGCAGCGTGCATGGCAATGTGCCGTCAATGAGATCGTCCGGCAAAATTCCGGCTTGAAGCGCAGCAGACAAGATAAACATCTTGACGCTTGATCCAGTCTGACGTCGTCGTAATGCCAAGTTGATTTCATTACCAACAGGCACAAAACCCGAGCCGCCCACCATCGCGCGCACTCCACCGGTTGCGTTATCGATTGAAACGACTGCAGCTTGAATGCCGGTCTTATTTTCTGGGAGTTGTGCGAGCGCTGCGGCTTCAGCAGCCACTTGATCCAACTTGTTCAGTGTCGTGTAGATCTTGAGTCCACCGCGAAACAGCATGTTGTAACGGTCTTGATACGTGACGCCCAAAACCGTCGAACGATTGAGTAAATAGTCCTTCACTTCTTCAGTGAAGTACGAGCGATTCACGTCTTGATTAGGGATTTCCCCAATATCTTCCGGTATCGGACACTCTGCGTCATCAAGAGTTCGAACTTTTGGTTTTTCCCAACCTGCACATGTTGCGGTCGCAATATCTTTTGAAATCAGTTCAACATCAACCAACCGCCCGAGCACAATCTTGTATCGAGTACGAGACGCATCTGGACGACGAATTGGGTCGTAGCTCGATGGCGCCTGAATCATTCCGGCAAGGAATGCACCCTGCGTGACGGTCAATGCGGAAACAGGAGAACCGAAATACACCTCGGCTGCTGCTTGCAAACCGTAAGCGTTGTTGCCAAAAAAAACTGTATTCAGATAGCGCTCGAGAATGACCTTCTTCTCCACCTGCTTTTCAAGCATCACGGCATAACGAGATTGCAGCACCTTGTATCGCCCATCTCTATCAAGACCAGCGAGAAAATCGTTCTTCACTACTTGCTGAGTGATGGTCGATGCTCCTTGACGCGTGGAGCCCTGAGTATTGGCCAACGTCGCTCGCACAACTGCTCGAAAATTGACGCCCTTGTGGCTATAAAAAACGGCGTCTTCCACGGCCAAAATTGATGCAATGACATCGACAGGCACACTGTCGACAGGGGTCTTTTGAGTATTTTCTTTCTGGAAAACACCGATCTGTTCGCCGGCAACATCAAACACCACACTCCGTTGCGACAAACCAGCAAAACCAGGCAATTGCACCGGTATCTGCTTATGAGCATTGAGCGCACCCCACACCTGCGGAGCCATGCCAGTAACCAAAGCAGTAATGCTCAAGGCACCCGCCAGCATGACAATGAGGAGGCGCTGGATCGTCCTAAGTTGGGGATTCACGGCACCTCCCACGATACTCTTTTGCCGTGACTTCCTCCCGACAGTTCCCCACCAAGCCATTCCGTTTTGGCGTTCAGGCATCGTCCCAACCAGATCGCAAATCGTGGATTGATCTCGCAAAGCGCACCGAAGCCGCTGGTTTCGATGTGCTCACAATGCCCGATCACTTCACCGATCAACTTGCACCAGTGCCTGCACTGATGAGCGTCGCCGACGCAACAACCAAACTTCGCGTTGGTGCGCTTGTTTGGGACAACGACTACAAACATCCTGTCGTGTTAGCAAAAGAACTCGCAACAATGGACTTGTTGTCGGATGGTCGACTCGAGTTGGGCATTGGTGCAGGCTGGATGATCACCGATTATGAGCAATCGGGCATTCCCTACGAGCGCGCAGGCTTGCGCATTGATCGCATGATCGAAGGCATCGATGTGATGAAAGGTTGCTTTGCACAAGACGCATTCTCTTATGCTGGCAAGCACTACAACATCACCAACTACAACGGGCTTCCAAAACCATTGCAGGCACCATGCCCACCAATTCTCATTGGCGGCGGCGGAAAACGAGTGCTGACGTATGCAGCACAAGTAGCCGACATCATTGGCATCAATGCCACCATGAGCGCCGGCGCTGTTGGCCCAGAAGCAATTTCAACGATGACAGCCGAGGCTGTCGACGGCAAAGTCAACATTGTGCGCGATGCAGTTGGTGATCGACTCAATCATGTCGAGATGAATATTCGTGCGTTCTTGGTCAATATCACCGATGATGCAGCTGGCGCAATTTCGCGCCTTGCAAAAGGCATGGGAGTTGAAGAGACGATGGTGGCACAAACACCGTTTGCCCTAATGGGGCCACCTTCAAAACTGATCGAAAACCTCATTGCACGTCGCGAGCGTTGGGGTTTTTCATATGTCATCGTCGGTGGCGAAGACATCGAGAAGTTTGCACCAGTTGTCGCCGCACTTTCCGGCAAATAAATCAGTACAAACCGTTAGCGTGCAATTTCATTCTCGCCTGGCGTAATGCCATCGGGCGGAAGTCGTTCGCCTCGCGCGAGCGGGAAATACTTGTGGTGCCAGCTCCCAGTCACTTCATAGATGGCTGTCCCCTTTGTGCCATCCGATGTAGTCACCACCATCTCGCTCAATCCTCCACCCAAGGCTGCACCGGTTCGATTCGCGATGTCGCTATAGCGCTGCGCCCACTTGCCGTTTGCAGTCACCGTAATTTTCCGACCGCCCTGCAATGTGAAGTGCACCTCTCCGCCAAGCCCGTGCACGTTTTCACCAAAGCGGTCGTACGAGGTTTCGTTGCCGCTCTCGTTTTGCCAGTGCAGGTCGTGTTCAAAACCGATGACCGGAATCGGGTCGCTGCCATCAGACGGCGCAAAAC
>CAXNIQ010000075.1:0-6538 GCA_964202465.1 Ilumatobacteraceae bacterium | reverse complement strand
ACTCATCACTATTAATTCCCTGGTAATGGAAATTGAGAGAAAGGTAAGGTGAAATCATGATTGTGATTGTTCAGTTTCGTCGCTCAACAGGAAAGCTGATCGGTATTGACCGTTTTTGTGATGAAGATTTTTGGCCGTCATTAGATCGTTTGGCAGAATTGGATAGCCAAAATGCGGAACCACAAGATGTTGAGGTGGTGAGACTCACTTCGCAATCAGAGGCCATGTTGGCAAGAACGCATGGCAATTATTTCAGCGAATACGCGATGAGCAACTTGCAAACTGATGTTGCTTAGATTTCGAGAGCGTCAACGAGCGGCACATTGGACATGCGGACCGCACCGGTTTTTGTGATCAAGACTTGTTCTTCGATCTTTACGCCTTCTTTGTCGCCCACCTCACCGATGTAGCTTTCGACGCAGACACACATGTCTTGCTCGAAGACTCCGTCATAACCCCAGTCATCAAAGTCGATGGCATACGCAACAGTCGGGCTTTCGTCAACCATTCCGGCACCGTGCACCATCAACATGTATCGATTTGGGAGATATTTTTCTGGTACTGGCCAACACTGTTGCGAAAAGTCTCTGAATGAAAGGCCGGGTTTGATGAGATCGATGTTGGTGAGTAGCTGTTCTTGAGCGATGTCATACAACATGCGTTGGTTGGCTGTGGGGGCTTTGCCAGGGCAGACATAGGTGCGAGAAATGTCGGCGAGGTATCCCATTGGGCCAACCATGTCGGTATCGAAGGCGACAATCTCTCCGGCTTCGATGACTTTGTTACCCGACTCTTGAAACCACGGGTTGGTGCGCTGTCCAGATGCAAGCAGGCGGCATTCGACCCACTCGCCATCGTGGGCGATGTTGTTGTCGTGGAGCACACCCCACAGTTGGTTTTCGGTAATGCCAGGCCTGATTGATTCACGCATGCGGTTGACGCTCACATCACAAACATCGATTGCGAGCTGCAAGCATTGGATTTCTTCGGGCAATTTAATCATGCGGGCTTTTTCGATGGGTTCTTGCGCATCAAAGAGCGAGATGCCTGCATCGGTAAAGTGCTTTGCAGCCCACGGTTCGCAGCGATCGACGGCCAAACGCTGGTCGGATCCGCCATGTTGACGCATGAGGTCAATGATGTCGTGCGCCCATAATGCGATTTTTTCGGCTGCACGGGGACCAGTCATGAAGTAGAAATTGGAGACGCCGACTCGTAGTTCGTCAATAGTGTCGAGGCCCTCTGAAAGATGCTTTGACGTGCCGTACTCGAACATGACAACTGGTCCGTCGACCGGCACAAACACGTAGCGACCTGGTGAGTGCATTGTCCACACCATCATGTTGCGCGAACCCGTTGCATACCTGATATTCATCGGGTCACTGAGCAGTGCTGCGCCGTAGCCATGCGCTGCGAGTTGGGTGCGAAGTTTTGCGAGTCGACCAGCGCGCAACTTGACTTCATTGATTTCGCTGATGCGTTTTGGTACATCGATTGCCAATTCGGCAATGTGCGGGGTGAATACCTCGGCGCTAAATGTTTCACGTGAAGTTGTTGGACGCTGTTGGGCAGACCCATGAATGCGGCTCACTGCTCCCATGGTGGAGTCCAGTCGCCAGCTAAGCGCATTGAAATGTTGGCGTCATCTTCGATTCGCTTAGCGACATGGAGTTCGGCTGCGTTTGCGCCGTAGCGCTCGCGGGCTACTGCAAATGCTCCGCGCGCTGCATCGGTCATGGGCAGCGACGCAGTGATATTTGAGCCGAGTTCGCCAATAAGATTGAGATCTTTCATGCACAGGTCGAGTGAAAATGATGGGTCGTAGTGACCAGCAAAAATTGATGGGGCATCGTGGCGCACAACAAAACTGTCCCCAACACTTTCTTTAATGGCGTGCCATAGCGTGCCAAGTTCGACACCGTTGCCGATGCCGATTGCAAAGCCTTCACCAATTGCTGCGGCTGCGATAAACCACAACTGATTGGTGACGAGCTTGACAACATTGCCCGTGCCGCGTGGACCACAGTGAATGACGAGCCCGAGGTTGCTCAAGATCGGTGTTACTCGCGCAACAGGTTCTTTGTCGCCACCAATGAAGAGTGTGAGCTTGCCATTGCGTGCACCGTCAACTGCGCCGGTGACAGGGCAGTCGACAACTTGAACGCCCGATGGTGCGGCTGCAGCAATTGTTTCAACCAAGTCTTTGCGATTGGTTGTGAGATCGACCCAGATAGAACCAGACTGCAAATGCTCGAGTGCTCCGTTGTCACCCATCATGACTGCTTCGACATGGTCTGGTCGTGGCAACGATGTGAGAAAAATGTCGGCACTCTTTGCACAATCGGCTGCTGATGTTGCTGCTACGGCACCCTGATCGACAACCCTCTGCAATGCCTCATTATTGATGTCAAAAGCCGTGACCTTGTAACCGGCCTGCACCAGACGGATACACATTGGCCCGCCCATGTTGCCGCAACCAAGAAAACCTATTGATGGAAGGGAGTTATTGGAAGACGCCTGTTGGCTCATAGTGGTATTGACAATAATTGATAGCGACCACGATCTGACTATGCCAAAGACTTATTGACGTGGATATAATTTCGCCTGGTATGAACAAAAATAATATCAAGGCCGAAGTTTCTGATACTTGGCTTCGAGCGTTTGTTGCTGCCACACGAAGCGGCAGTTTTAGTGCAGCTGCTCATGCGCTTGGTGTTGGGCAATCGGCAGTCACCCACTCGGTTGCGCGCCTCGAAAACGCCCTCGGAGTACGACTCTTTATAAGGACACCGACGGGCATCGTGCCAACGGCTGCCGGGGCAAACCTGTTTGAACGTATCTCCCAACTCTTTGTAGACATAGATAGGGCGGTTGAGTTGGCTCGGCCAAACCAGGGTGACCCAACAGTCACGCTGTCGGTTTCGACATCGCTCGCTACATATTGGTTGATGCCGCGACTTGTTGCATACAAACGCGAACACCCCAACGTGCACTTGCGTGTGATTACTCGTGACACCGACACATCGATTGGCAATGATGACGCTGACTTGTGGATTCCACTTGGAAACGTGGATCGGCCTGATTTGGTTGCAACACGTTTTTGCGATGAGGAAATTGGTGCTGTTGCTGCGCCAGCAGTTGCACAACCGATCATTGAGAATGGCATCAATTCGATGGCAAGAGCAGACCTCGTCAATCTTGAGCAGCGGTTTTCGGCGCGGTTCAGTTGGCAGATGTGGTTTGACAATCACAAGATCTCTTCGTCAAACCTCAACATGGTGTATCAATCAAACGACTACTCGCTCGTGCTGCAAGCAGCAGTTGACGGTGAGGGTGTTGCACTTGGCTGGACCCACTTGGTTGCCGACTTATTGGAAGAAGGAAAGCTTGTGCGCATTGGTGAAACCATTCGCACACAAAATCCGTTTCAAGTCATGTACCGCAAAGGTCTCTCGCTCAATGACGCAGTCGCGTCAGTGCTCGAGTGGATCACCAAAGAAGGACACAAGACTCTCGGAGATTGAGCGAAGTAGTAGTGGGCTAATACTTTTAGTAATGCCTCGCTTCGATTTTAGTCCGACCCAAAAAGGCCGAATACGGCCCAAAAATAAGGCAATATTTGCTCTTCTGTCGTACCATTCGTGTCGTGGTCGAACAATATTTCGATATTGATTTTTATCACACCTACCAAAAATCAACTTTATAAAGGGGAAAAATGTCGATCACAGATCAAATTTCAGAGGAAGTTTCGACAAACGGTTTGTCGCGACGCCGTTTCATTCAGGGAGCAGCAGCAGCGGGTGTTTCAATCCCGCTTTCGCAGATGATGAATGATTCGGGAGTAAGCGCAGCAACGAGCACCACACTGCGAGTAGCAACCGGCAAGCAAGAGCACGTTGCGGCACCTTGGGAAACTTCGGGCGGCTCGCTATTCATCTTGGCCATGGTTGGCGAATGGTTGTGCTGGCAGAGGCCAGATGGCAGTCTCGAGCCACGCGCTGCCGAGAGCTGGAAATCATCAGCAGATGCAAAGCAGTGGGTGTTCAAGATTCGTGCAGGTGTGAAGTTCAATGACGGAACGCCATTGACTGCAGACGACGTTGTCTACACATACACGTCAATTTTTGATAAGACCATCACAAAGGGCATCTCGCGCTCGAAGGGCAACTACGACAACATCTTGGAGCCAACTGGCGTTGTAAAAGTTGACGCAAGCACGGTGCAATTCAACTTGTTGCAACCAGTTGCCAACTTTCCATACTTCGTTTCATCCGCTTCATACGGAATGTGCATCATCAAAAAGGGTGCATTCGGTGGCGCAGGCTGGGAAAAGACGATGGTTGCTGCTGGTCCATGGAAAATGGTCAGCCATGTCAACACCGAGAGCACGGTGTACGAGAAGAATCCGTACTACTGGGACACCAAGTTCAAGCCGGGTTTCGACAAAGTCGAATTCACTCAGTTCCTTTCAGCAGCAGCAGCATTGCCGTTGTTGAAGACTGGCAAGCTTGACTACATCGCAGCAATTGAAGCATCTGATGCGCTTGCACTCGACAAATCGAAGTACAACATCTCAACAACCAAGATGGGTGCAGGCGGTTTGCATTCACACATGCGCACCAACTTCGGTCCTTTCCAGGACAAGCGAGTTCGTGAAGCAGCAGCACTGTCGATTGACCGTGTTGGCTACATCGCAGGTGTGCTCAAGGGCCTCGGTGGCGTCATTGCCAACGACAGCGTCATGGATGCATACCCATCGGCAGACAAATCAGTTCCACAGCGCAAGCAAGATCTTGCACGAGCTAAGGCACTGATGAAAGAAGCTGGCGTTCCAAACGGTTTCAGCGTCGACTTGTCAACTTGGGCTCGTGACGACATCAACAAGTACGCAAAGTTGATCAAGTCATCACTCGCCAAGATCGGTATCAAGGTCAACTTGGTCATCGACGGTTCAGACGGTGGTTCGGCTGTGTACTACACATACGATCCGTATCCATCCAAGCCAGGCAAAGTCAACCAGTTCGATAACCACTCATGGTTGGCTTCCAACTTGGGTATCACCGAATGGTCCGGCCGTGGTGTTCCAGACACATACCTGATGCGCGAATACCGCTCAACAGGTGACTGGAGCGGCGCAATGCTCGACAGTCGTGTTATGGACGCAGCAGTTGATTCTTACTTGCAGGCACTTTCGCCAGCAGCGAAGAAGAAGGCAAGCAAAGCAATTCAAGAAGCTTGTCTTGCAGAGACACCATATTTGATCGTCAACACGGCGATCAACGTGACTGCCTCGCGCAAGACAGTTACTGGACTTGCCATCAACGGCATGCTTCAGATTGATTGCAGCAAAATCAAAAACGTATAGCTAGAGCCTGGTAACTCTAGTCTCATCAAGCCAAGGGGATTCTGACATCCCTGTTTGGGCCCCTTGGCTTGATGCTTACGTTTTCTTGGTAGCGGTCTGATGAGATCCACCAGCGATCAATGCTCTGCGTGCCCAGCACTCAAAGGTGCTGTTGAGACCTACTTGGTTGTATCTGATGAGTACGCGCTCAGGCGATCGTGCCTGTGGTGCGTCTCGATGTAGCGAATCGTGCCTGAACGGCTGCGCATCACGAGGCTGTGGCTGCGTGCGCCATACGCGTCGTATCGAACGCCGCGCAGCAACTCGCCATCGGTGAGACCGGTTGCTGCAAAAAACGCATCATCGCCACTGACCAAGTCGTTAATGGTGAGAACTTTCGAAAGGTCGTAGCCAAGCGCAATTGCAGCTTTCTTTTCTTCGTCATTGCGCGGATGTAAACGACCAAGTATTTGGCCGCCCATTGCTTTGAGCGCTGCGGCCGCTACAACACCTTCTGGCGTGCCGCCAATGCCCATCAGTACATCTACGCCAACTTCGCTTGAAGCTGCAGCAATTGCGGCAAAAATATCGCCATCGGTGATGAGACGAATGCGTGCACCTGTTGAGCGCACTTCGGCGATCAAATCATTGTGGCGATCGCGCTCCAAGATCATCACAGTCAGTTCGCTCAGCGATTTCTTCATCGCCTTGGCAACTTCCTTGAGGTTTTTTGTTGGCGAGACATTGAGGTCGATCGCATTTGCGGCTTCAGGGCCAACCGCAATCTTTTCCATGTACACACATGGGCCGGGATTAAACATGGCACCGCGTTCGGCAACTGCGATTACTGAGATGGCATTGCCGCGACCCATTGCGGTGAGCGTTGTGCCATCGATCGGATCGACTGCAACGTCAGCAAGTGGTTTTGAACCATTACCGACGCGCTCACCGTTGTAAAGCATTGGGGCTTCGTCTTTTTCGCCTTCACCAATAACAACGATGCCGTCCATGCTGACGGTGTCGAGCACATTGCGCATCGCATCTACTGCAGCGCCATCGGCACCTTTTTTGTCGCCACGTCCTACCCAACTTGCTGCGGCGAGTGCTGCAGACTCGGTGACTCGAACCAATTCCATCGCAAGGTTGCGATCTGGACGTTCCTTGGCCGGCATGAGATCTCATATTAGTCGCAAG
>CAXNIQ010000074.1:0-6545 GCA_964202465.1 Ilumatobacteraceae bacterium | reverse complement strand
GGCTAGAGCACCTGCTTTGCAAGCAGGGGGTCGTGGGTTCGAGTCCCATCGTCTCCACTAGATATCGTTGGAAAAAAGCACATTCGTGTACATGAAAGCGAGCAGATTATGACCACAGCAGTGATTGTTGATGCACTTCGAAGCCCAGGCGGCAAGCGAAACGGCAAATTAAAAGATTGGCACCCAGTTGATCTTGCAGCCGAAATCATGAAGACACTCGTAGAGCGCAACGGAGTTGACCCAGGAACCATTGATGATGTGGTGATGGGTTGTGTCATGCAAGTTGGCGAGCAAAGCCTCAATGTGGCTCGCAATGCAGTCTTGGCAGCAGGTTGGCCAGATACCGTTCCTGGCACAACAGTCGATCGTCAGTGTGGATCAAGTCAGCAAGCCGCACACTTCGCCGCTCAAGGCGTGATGGCAGGCGCATACGACATTGTTGTTGCTGCTGGAGTTGAAGTGATGTCACGAGTACCAATGGGTGCATCGTTGTCTGATCGCACATTTGGTTTTCCATTTGGTCCGCGCGTGCAAGCACGTTACGAATCGGTTGGCGGCTTGGTAGGTCAAGGCGTCTCTGCAGAAATGATTGCCGATAAGTGGAACATCACCCGCGAAGACATGGACGCATTTGGTGCTCGTTCGCAAGAGTTTGCAGCGCGTGCCACACGCGAAGGTCGTTTCCAGGGCCAAATCCATCCTGTCATGGGTGCGGATGGCAACATGGTCACGCAAGACGAAGGTATTCGCGAAACAACAATCGAAAAATTGGCATCATTGAAGCCTGCTTTCAAACCTGTTGAAGAAGGTGGCCGCGTTACTGCTGGTAATTCTTCACAAATCACCGACGGTGCTGCTGGCTTGTTGATCATGAGCGAAGAGCGAGCCAAGAAACTCGGCCTCACGCCACGCGCTCGTTTCGTGAACTTTGCAATGGCCGCAGAAGACCCTCGCTACATGTTGACCGCGCCAATTCCTGCTACTAAAAAAGTGCTCGAGCGTGCAGGTCTCACCATGGATGACATCGACTTGATTGAAATCAACGAAGCGTTTGCGTCGGTGGTCTTGGCCTGGGAAAAAGAATTACACCCAGACATGAGCAAGGTCAACGTCAATGGCGGCGCAATTGCGCTCGGCCATCCGCTTGGTGCATCTGGCGCACGCCTGATGACCACACTATTGAATGAACTCGAGCGCACCGGTGGTCGCTACGGTTTGCAAACAATGTGTGAAGGTGGCGGCATGGCCAATGCCACCATCATTGAACGCCTCTAAACCACAGTCGCACTCACCATGTCATTTGGAACCATCATCTGGTTCCTTGTTGGTGCCGCACTCTTTGTTGGTATCTGGAAGATTGGACTCGGCATGTTGAAGAGCATGACTTCAACACTTCCTGCACCGCCACCAGCAGGAGAGATGCGTCGCATCAATGTTCGATATCGATGTGGGGTGTGCGGTGTTGAGTTACGAATGGTGATGGCACCCGATCAAGACCCGCCGCCACCTCGGCACTGTCTTGAAGATATGGATTTTGTTGCGCCTATTGAGTAAATAATTAGTGATATTTGGTGGCAGTAAACAGTCCACCGAGCACGCCACTCAAACCTGCAAACAAGTACCAATTATTGCGACCACCGGGCACGAATCCCAAGTAGTAACACAAAATCACGAGAGCACCTAGGCCTAATAAGGTAAACATCAAGATCGGAACCCACTGTGGACTGACCTTCACTTCGCGGGCGATAGGTGGGGTGTAGCGCGAAGATGCTTCTGCCACCGTGTTGCCGTGCATCGACTTTGGGTCGGAGTGATCGAGTCGGTGGGTTTCGTGCAGGTGACCGGGCTTTGTGCCCTTTGGGGTGGTGCGACCACCAGTGCGTCGTTTTGAAGGTGCCATGAGTTTTCCAGTGTAGATCGTAAATCAGGTTTCGCCTCGCCCAAACGGATGCCAGTATTACGGGGTGACTCGCATACTCGTGATCGACAACTACGACAGTTTTGTCTACAACTTGGTGCAATATCTTGGTGAGCTTGGCGCTGAGCCAATTGTGGTGCGCAATGATTCGATGAGTGTCATAGATCTTGTTGCACTCAATCCAGACGCGGTGTTGTTGTCACCTGGACCAGGTCGTCCCGAAAATTCTGGAATCTTGTGCGACGCAATTCTCGCCTTCGCTGGAAGTGTTCCGGTATTGGGTGTCTGCTTAGGTCATCAAGCCATTGGTCATGTGTACGGCGCCAAAGTTGTGAGCGCGCCAGAATTGGTGCACGGTAAAACTTCGCAAGTGCATCACACCGGTGAAGGAATATTTGCTGGTTCACCATCACCGATTACTGCAACTCGGTATCACTCGCTGATTATTGAACGAGAATCACTTCCGATTGAACTCGTCGTAACAGCCGAGACCAACGACGGAATAATTATGGGTGTGCGACACCGAGATCTCGATGTGGAAGGCGTGCAGTTTCACCCAGAAAGTATTTTGACACCACTCGGACACAATTTGCTCAAGGTATTTGTCGAGAAGGCAAAACGCAAAACCAAATAATTGAAATTACGGAGTAGTTGACTTTCCAATGACAAGTGTGATCTTGGTGCCAGGAGCAACAGCCGACTGTGCTTCACGGCTCTGTGAAATAACACGACCGTCGTTGGCATCACCGGCATCCACGGTTCGATATCCAATTTCGGTAATAAGACCAGCCGCGTTGATTGCAGTTTGTGCTTCGCCCTCGGTTTTACCTGTTACGTCGGGGACGACAACGGTTGGTGAACCACTTGAAACAACCAATGCAATCGGTGAACCAGCAGGAAGTGGAGTTCCAATTGCGGGCTCGGTGCGAATAGCGCGACCCTTTTCCACATCAGTATTTGGTTCGGCGGTGATGGTTACAACAAAGTTGTATGGTGAGCTTTTCAGCAACTGCTCGGCAGCCGATGAAACCTGACCCTCGATATTTGGAATGTTGCTGCCCCCTGTACCGCCAGACACAACAACAGAAATCGGGGAGCCAGAGCGGACTTGTTCGTTGGCAAGCGGGTCCTGCGAAATAATCTGATTCAGCGGGACGAGTGGATCATTGCGAACTTCGAGAATTACCAACTGCAAGCCAAGCGGTGCGAGCAATTGGGTAGCGCTTTCCACAGAGAGCCCCTGAACGGGCGGGACTGTTTGGAGTTGTCGCGCTGGGTTATAGGTGATGGTGACAACGTCGCCCTGATGGCCAGTTGCGGTGGCGGGAGGGTCCTGGCTATACACAATGTCGTCGCCGACAGCATCGTTAATGACGGCATTGGGTATAGGTGTGAGGCCCATGTCCAATAGCAGTTGACTTGCTTCTGCTTGAGTGAGGTTGATGACATTGGGGATGGTCAGCGATGTTGTTGATCCGCGGTCAATTGTTCTGTAGATAAATACGCCAGCAGCCAACAAAATAATGGCTGTAAATACTGCACCAAATACATACGAGGCTGCCCTACGAGGCGCAATGTCGTCGTATGAGTCTTCGTATTCGATAGTTGGTGAAGTGTTGCGCGCAGGGTTTTCCTGCACGAGCGTTTTCTCAATGATCGGTATTGCCATGGTGTCGGCTGATTGAGATTGAGTCTTTCGGCCGCGAACGTCGGTGAGTGCCACCACTTCTTCACCAGCACTAAACCTTCGAAGGTCATCGCGCAACGCACCAGCATTTGTGTATCGACGATCTGCCGACTTTGCCATACATTTGGCAATAACTGCCTCAATTTCCCGTGGCACATCTGTAGCAAATTCGTTGATTGCAGGCGGTACACCATGCACTTGTTGGTACGCAATACCGACAGCATTGTCACCAATAAACGGTGCGCGTCCGGCAACCATTTCGTACATCACCACTCCGAGCGAATAAATATCGCTACGAGGATCTGGCTGCGATCCCTGAGCTTGTTCGGGAGAGAGATACGTGGCGGTGCCCATTACCGAGCCGGTTTGTGTCAAGCCGTCTTCAATTGCAGATCCAAGAGCGCGAGCAATACCAAAGTCGGCCACTTTTATTTGACCAGTTGAACCGATCAAAATATTTCCCGGCTTGATGTCGCGATGTACCACGCCGTTTTCGTGCGCAAAACCCAAGGCACTTGCAACATCAACAGCAACATCGCAAGCCTGTCTGGCCGTGAGGCGCAACTTTTCCTTCAGGATGCTCGCAAGAGTGCGGCCCTGCACAAACTCCATCGCGATGAAGTACGTATTGTTTACCTTTCCCCAGTCGTACACAGCAACAATGTTTGGGTGCGTGAGCCCCGCAGCAGACTGCGCTTCACGACGAAAACGCTCAACAAAATTGGGGTCATTGGCGTATTCAGGAAAAAGAACCTTTAGGGCGACAGGTCGATCAAGCAAAATATCGTGGGCCAAAAATACTTCGGCCATTCCACCGCGCCCAACACTGCGCTCAACGCGGTATCGATCATTGACTATCGGCATATTGCTAACCATGTTTATTAACCACGTCCATTAACCATTCGCTTTCACCACAGCGCTAAAAGTCTTGATGTAGGAACGAGCTTCCTCGAGTGTTTTAAATTGCTGCACTCTGTCAATTTCTCGCTGAAATGCCGACTGCATCGATAATCGCCGAGTGGTTGAAACTTCAACAATCGTTGGGTCTATCCACAACAACCCACCTGGCTGGCCTTTGTAAATCGCAATTGTTGCCGATGCTGAAGTATTGGTAAATGCCACAAAGAAGCCACTGCGCTGGTGGCGTACCGCAAAAAATCCTCCGATGCAGAGCGCCACAACCAAAACTATTGCAAGAACTCGTACTCGGATGGATGTTGTCGCAGTAGTTGGGGTTTGCGGATCTGGTTGTGGTGCAATTTTTTCTGAAGACTCAGACTTGACGTCGATGACGATGACAGTGATGTTGTCTCTGCCGCCATGTCGTTTTGCAGCCGCAACTAATCTTTCTGCTGCATCTTGTGGCGCGATGTGTTCACGCAGCGTTTCGACAATCTCGTCAAGAGGTACTTCGTCTACAAGGCCATCGCTACAGAGCATGAAGCGATCACTGTCAAACAGTGGAACAGTCCACGTATCGACTGAAACATTTGGGTCGATACCGAGTGCGCGGGTCACAATGTTGCGACGCGGGTGCGTTCGTGCTTCATCAACTGTCAACAATCCTTCGGTGACGAGTTCTTGCACGTACGAGTGATCGACACTCAGTTGGCGAAATTCGCCAGAGCGCAAAAGGTATGTTCTCGAATCTCCCACATTGGCGACAACGATTTGTGACAACATCTCGTTCTCGGTAGTCGGAGCGAGCATGACAGCAGCGGTCAGCGTCGTTCCCATTCCGAGTTGATTGGCGGTTGATGTGGCTGCAGAGAAAATGGCGCTGTTGATATCTCGTATTATTTGGGCAAACACCTCGGCCGACGCCACGCCATCGAGTGCCGCACCACGCAAATGCTCGATGGCCATTGCGCTTGCAACTTCGCCAGCATTGTGCCCACCCATTCCGTCGGCAACCGCAAACAGACCCTGTAGAGCAATGTGAGCATCTTCATTTTGACCGCGAATATTTCCAGTGTCGGTGGACGCACCGACATCGATCGTTAACACATCACCCAGCGGCAACTAAGCCCGCTCAAAACGCATCTGCAGAGAGCCGAGAGCGATCATCTGGCCTTCAACAAGGACCGTCGGTTCTGTGATCAGCTCGCCAGCCACACGCGTGCCATTTGTGCTTCCAAGATCTTCAATTGTCCAACCGTCGCTGTCGGGACGAAGTCGCGCATGAACACGACTGATGTTGTTGTCGCGAATGACAATCGTGCATGAGTCTTGACGACCAATGGTCACAAGGTCTCCGTCAAGTGTGTGGTGAGAGCCATCGGCCAACACAACTGAATACTTGGTGGCAGAGGGTGTGCTGTGTTGAGCAGGAGGTTCGACCGCCATCGGTTTGACAGGTAACGGCTGAGTTGTGGTGACAGCGCAAGATCCGAGACGCATCGCCACATCCTCTTGAAGCACAACTTCGACTTCACCAGATAGCGAGTATCCCTCAAATTGCGCATGATTCGTAACTGCCTGGCGCAACTCGCTCACCAACGGCTTCATTGCATCACTCAGTGCGGCGAGATCTGATTTGTGAAGTCCTACAACGTAACGGTGGGCAACTTGGCGATTGTTCGCTTCAGCCTGATTGTCCATGGCTGCAACTATCTGTCGACCGATCTCGATTGGTCGTATTCCATCGCGGCGCGTGCGTGTTAACACTCCACCATTCTACGCCCTTACCGGCGACCAAATGATCTATGCGGGTTGTCTAGAATAGTCTTCTCTACCGAAATAGCGCTTCCAACGTTTTTCAAGCATCGCCATTTCGTGTGGTGCAACCGTTGGGTCTCGAGTCAGCGATTCAAAGTGGTACATCCGAGCCAGCGGTGTCCACACAATGTGATAGCCAGCCTCAAGTACTTTGTTGCCAAAATCCAAATCATTAAAACACGCTGGGTAATCAATCGAAAAGCCACCGAGTTCCTCATAAAT
>CAXNIQ010000073.1:0-6575 GCA_964202465.1 Ilumatobacteraceae bacterium | reverse complement strand
TTCCACTTCAACGAAAAATCCTGCATACCCTGACACCTTGTACGTCGATCAATTGATAGGTCCTCATACCGTCAACACGCTCCCCGATGCCACGATGATGGCATTTAGCGATCACGGCACGCCAGAAATCACCATTGATAAAGACGTCGACTTAGCGCATACTCGCTGGACCGCACTTGGCGACTTTGGGGTTGATGTTGCCGACGTTGCATCGCAACTTGAACGAGAAGGTGTCGCATCGTTCCAGCAGAGTTTTAGCGAACTGATTGATGCTCTCGCGGTAAAGGACCTCGCACTTCGCACATGAAGTCAATGATGGATCTCAACAAAGCAATCGCCGACCTCGTTGGCGAGTTTGGATCGACGCACGACACAGAATATGTAACGCAGTTGATCAAGACCAGTATCGAGCTTGGCTCTGATCGAACCTCCACTCTCGACATGAAGATTGCGTCGTCTGCACTCAAAGAAATGCGCGAAGCCTTTGCCATGTTTCAGCCGTATTCACATCGATCCAAAGTCACGATTTTTGGCTCGGCTCGCACCAAAAAGGACGATCCGCTTTATTTGCACACCAAACTTGTTGCCAAAAATCTCGCAGATCAAGGTTGGATGGTTGTGACGGGTGCCGGACCAGGAATCATGGAAGCTGGGATGGAGGGCGCTGGTCGAGAGCAATCAATCGGGGTATCCATACGCTTGCCGTTTGAGTCATCAGCAAACTCCATAATCGCCGGCGACGAAAAGTATGTGTCGATGCGTTACTTCTTCACACGCAAGTTGATGCTCGTCAAAGAGTCCCACGCATTTCTGTGTCTTCCTGGTGGTTTTGGAACTCTTGATGAGACCTTTGAGCTGCTCACCCTTACGCAAACAGGTAAAGGCGTGCCAGTACCAATTGTGCTACTCGACCTACCGGGCGACCGATTTTGGCATTCAGTAGACGATTTCGTACGCACGCAATTGCTTACACGAAACCTTGTGTCACCTGCTGATCTTGCTCTCTACCGAGTGTGTGACTCCATTGCCGATGCAACAAACGAAATAAATGATTTTTATCGCAATTATCATTCAATTCGCTTTATTGGTAAACACCTCATCATGCGTTTGAAGAACGAACCTTCTCCTGCCCTATTGGGCGAACTCAATGGCAAATTCGCTCATATGTGCCGATCTGGATTATTTGAATTAGTGGAACCACACGCGGCGGAAAAGTCAGACAACGACCAACTGGATAAGTTTCGCATTCGGTTTGATCCTGAACGAAGTGATGCTGGTGGATTGCGCAGCCTCATCAACTATGTCAATAAAGACGTAGCAATTAAGACATAGTCAATCAAGTCGCGTAAGCACACCAATTGCCTTCTCAATGGCTCGGCGCGCCTGAGTCAGTTGTCGTTCGGTCTCTGGACGCTTGGACGCTCCTTCTCGATGCGCTGATTTGAGTGCATCGAGTGCCTTGTCAGCAATCTCTTCAGAGATGGATTCAAGTCTTGAAACAATGTCGTTGATTGCTTCGTCTTGTGAAGTTGGCATACAACAAGTATGACATTGATGAGCTTGATACATCGTCCTTCACTTAAAGCGTCCAAGAGTATTCATATTTTTGTTTCTGAATAGCGCATTATCGCCACTTCTATCGTCTAGCGTCTCAACCTATGTCAAGACCCGAAGAACTTCACGAGTGGATAAGTTTTACCGACCCAGATGCCGATCAGACGTGGATGATTGATTCCACATTTATGCTCTCAAATTGGTCGTGCATTTATGGATCTGGTTGCAAGGGCGTCTTGGATGACGATGCGACCAAGTTGCAACAAGGTTGTTGCAGCTATGGCGCTCACTTCATCGACAAGAAAGATCTTGCTACGGTCAAGAAGTCGGTAAAGCGTCTCAAGCCAGAGCATTGGCAGAAACATGCCAAGGGTGCCAACAATCGTTGGTTGATCAAGAATCGAGATGGTTCTGACGCCACTCGCCGGGTCAACGATGCGTGTATTTTCCACAACGATCCGGGTTTTGAAGGTGGAATGGGCTGCGCGTTTCACATCGCTGCACTCGAAATTGGTGAGCGACCGATGGACTGGAAGCCAGACGTTTGTTGGCAAGTGCCACTTCGTCTCGACGAACACACCGAAGACGATGGCCATGTGATTTCACACCTTCGCGAGTGGAAGCGACGCGATTGGGGCGAGGGTGGTATCGAATTTCATTGGTGGTGCACAGACGACCCTGCAGCATTTGTCGGTAAAGACCCCGTGTATCAATACCTCAAAGATGAAATCGTAGAACTCATCGGTTCAAAGACATACAAGACTCTGGTCAAGTTGCTGGAAGAAAAGCGAGCAACGCCGCGTCCACATCCTCAGGTTTCACTCAAGAACCCAACTCGCAAAAAAGCAAAATAACGCTAGTTAGAGTTTTTCTTGGTGTACTTTCGGCGATCCTCGATCGTGAGGTACTTCTTGCGGATGCGTACATTGAGCGGTGTAACTTCCACCAACTCGTCGTCAGCGATCCATTCGATTGCGGTTTCCAAGGTATGCGTGACTGGCGTGGCCAGTTTGATGCCTTCGTCGTGGCTGTGAGTACGAATGTTGTTCTTTTCTTTCGCACGAACAGCGTTGACGACCATCTCTTCTTCGCGAGCATTCTCACCAACGACCATGCCCTCATACAACTCGTCGCCAGGTGAGATGCACAATGTTCCACGCTGTTCAAGGTTGTCAAGCGCGTATGCGGTTGCAGGACCCATGCGATCTGAAACCATTGCTCCACCAAGACGGTGTGGCAACTCGCCTGCCCACGGCATCCATCCTGCAAGGCTTTGATGCAAGAGTGCTGTTCCTCGTGTCACGGTGAGGAGCAACGATCTAAAACCGATGAGCCCACGTGATGGCGCTTCAAAATAGACGATGGTGCGATTGGCATCGCCAGGTCGCAAGTCGGTGATACGACCCTTGCGAGGTGCAAGAGCCTGAGTTACCGCACCTACATATTCGTCTGGCACGTCACACGTACCCGACTCGAGAGGCTCATGCTTTTTGCCATTCACTTCTTTAGTGATGACCTCTGGACGACTTACTTGCAATTCGTAACCCTCACGTCGCATGTTTTCGATCAGCACTGCCAACTGCAGTTCACCTCTACCGGCAACTTCCATGACGTCTGTTGATTCGGTGTTTGCGATCTTGATCGAAACGTTGCCCAGGATTTCTTTTTGCAAGCGATCGCGCAAATGGCGACTCGTGAGGTATTTGCCATCCTTGCCTGCAAACGGAGAGGTGTTTACACCAAAACTCATGCGCAACACTGGCTCGTCAACTTCGAGACGCAACAGAGGAACTGGATTGTCAATGGAGGCAATCGTGTCGCCTACTTCAACTTCATCGATGCCGCTCATAATGAACAAGTCGCCTGCAATCACTTCAGCAACTTCCACTCGGTCGATGCCAGAAAATGCCATCAAGCCGCTGAGCTTGCGCTTGAGCACTGGTGCAGGATTGTCGTCTGTTGGTTTTTGGCACAGCGAAACCTGATCGCCTTTGCGCATCACTCCAGAGATCACTCGCCCGATTGCCAAACGTCCTAAATAGTCAGAAGCATCCAAGTTGGTAACCATGGCTTGCAATGGAGCATTCATGTCATTCTGTGGAGCAGGAATGTGGTCGACGATGGCATCAATCAGTGGCGATAGGTCGCCATCAGCGGCCGGCATACCGATTCCTGCCATAGCAAGACTGTCTCGCGCAACGGCAGAAAACACAGGAAACGACAAGTGATGATCTGCATGCGCGAGATCGAGGAACAACTGTTCTACTTCGTGCAGCACCTCTTCTGGACGCGCATCTTGACGATCAACTTTGTTGATGACCAAGATGACAGGAAGATCCAATGCAAGCGCCTTTGACAACACGTAACGAGTTTGCGGAAGCGGGCCCTCTGCGGCGTCAACGAGAAGCAAAATTCCGTCGACCATAGCCAACGCTCGTTCTACTTCTCCACCAAAGTCGGCGTGACCAGGAGTGTCAACCAAGTTGATCTTGGTTCCCTTCCATTCGATCTGGGCGGCTTTCGCCAAAATGGTGATACCGCGTTCGCGCTCTTGATCGTCATTGTCCATGACGCGATCGATTATTGCGGAGTGGGCTGCAAAAGTGCCGGCAGAACGCAAAAGAGCGTCGAGCAACGTGGTCTTGCCGTGGTCAACGTGGGCTACAAGCGCAATGTTGCGCAACTTCTCAGGTGTTTGTGTCATGGTCTTTCTTGACTTATTTTTGGGGGGATCTTCAGGCGCTGCAGGCTCAGCGTGATTAACTTTGGCTTTCTTCGCCCTCTTCACTTTCTTCTTCATCTTCGTCGAAACGAACACCGTATTTCTCGGCAATCGCTGCGTATTGATCGTCTTCTGCGTGGGCTTCCTTGCTGCGTGCGCCCAGCCCGAGATCAGCGGCGCTAGGCCCGGACTGCTTCAACTTGCGCGCTTCTTCGAAGCGACGGTGACGACCCTTCTTCACGGTAGGGCTCCGAACCTTGATCGGGTGACTACCGGTGAGGCAGCCACTTAGTGGATAAACATCGCTATAAATCTTAGCCCGTTGGGGCTTGGGAAACGCGGTATTTGGCTCAGATTGTTGGATTATTGGTTGGCAGAAGCCTCAACCGTCCATGACCATTGAAACTCAATCCTGCCTCACCTGACAGGATGCGCTCGATATCTTTGCCCACCATCTCGGCACGCCATCCAATGCTCAGTCGACCCTGAGGTGATTTGCGCAACAACGACAAAATATCGTTTCGTGTGCCAAGCAAGGTCGCGTCAATATGGTGCGTTCTCGCGAGTTCGCTCATCCATGCGGTGATCAGGCCAACTGCAGGACGGAGTTCCTTATCGACGTCGTCATTTTCAATTTGCGGCAGAGCAACAACAACAGATTTTCCCAACTCGACTGCAGCCAAGAGTTCACGTCCAACTTCCCCACCAATTTGCCTGTGCTCGACTCCCCGTGCTTTCAACAAATCTTCCGTCGTAGTTGGCATGATCTGGGCGATCCCCAAAATTGCTATGTCTGACAGCACTCGTCGGGGTGGAATATCGGCACCCATTGCCTTGCGCTCACGCCACTCGCACACTGCTTTGGCGACACCTCGCGCTTGACCCTTCAGCGCACGAGCTTCCTTCACTCGAAGCCACGCATCTACGGGGTTGACTGGGCCAGCAGGTCTCACACGCAACTCATCGCACGCTTCAACAACCCACGGCAAACGATCCAGTTCATTCAGTCGCGATTCGAGCTTGTCCTGAATTTCGAAAAGATGCTCTACATCGGTTGCTGCGTAGGTTTTCTGGTCTGGTGTGAGCGGCCTTCTCAGCCAATCGGTCAAGCGATCACCTTTAGAAATGCTGATCTTGAGTTCGCTCAAAATCAGAGACGAGAGAGAAGGCGTTGACATGCCAACAAATCCCGCTGCAATTTGCGTGTCGAAGATGCGCTTTGGTGCAGATCCGCATGCATGGTTGAGCACTTCCAAATCTTGTTGGGCGGCATGCAGCACACAAAGCGAATTAGATGCAAAGAGGCCACTAAACAACGCCAGATCAACACAAGTGGGGTCTACAAGATAAATCTTTTTATCAAACTTGATCTGAATTAATGCAAGTTGTGGATAGTAGGTGCGCTCCCGATGAAATTCGGTGTCAAGGGCATAACGATCACAGTCGACAAGAACATCGAGCATTTGTGTGAGCGCTTCGTCTTCGTCTATCCAAGTGATGTTCATACAACAAATTCAGCAATGAGGTTCAAATAAATCTCGAAGATTCAGTTCTTGTGCTTACGGGTTTGTGCCTGAGTTGACAGTGTTGCCAACCGCAATCCAGCCAGAGGTTCCGCCAATGACATTGACCACATTGGTGATGCCCTGTTCGTGCAAAAACTCGCAGGCACGCATACTTCTACCTCCGGCATGACAAACGACGTACACATCGTTGTTTGATCTGAAAACATCAAGGTTGTCTGCAACAGTGCCCAGAGGAATGAACTGCGCAGACGGCACATGACCTTCTTCGTACTCGCTTGCCTCACGAACATCTATTACCGTGGCACCTGCATCAAGTGCGGTTTTGAGTTCTTGAACCGTGATCTCTCGTACTGACACTTAGAAGCCTTTCAACACAAATTGGACAGTCATAATTGTTCTAAATCGTACCCTCGGCGATCATGTCTGAAACATGATTGATATTGCGCAATACTGATGATCTACAAGCAAGAGTCGAGACTGTGAGACCGACTACTGCTTCATGAACCGACCTGACGCCGTTTGAGTATTGCTCACACAGGTGTTGGAGGCACGAAGACGCTCGCCACGCGCTGAGCAACCAGTGGTAACTCGTCACTTCCTGTTCATCGATTGCGACCGCAATATCGGCTTTTGTTGTGTCGAGTATCGACATCAGGAGTCGAAAATCAGAACTCGAAAAGTACGGTGTGTCATTCGGGGCAAAGAGCACCACTTCGCTCTTCGACAGTTCGAGCGCATCGATAATTGCGCCAAGAGGCCCATTGCCTTCTCTT
>CAXNIQ010000072.1:0-6614 GCA_964202465.1 Ilumatobacteraceae bacterium | reverse complement strand
GGAAACGACACAAGTGCGTCTGGTGTGACGAACCAACCAATTTTGCCGATAGCGCCGAGCAGACCCATGTTGACGACTGAACCGTCATCAACAAATGCTTGTTCTTCTGGAGAAAAGCCAGATGGCCATACTTCAACGTTGGCATCAATATCGCCTGACGACATGCCGGCGATCATTGCATTCTCGTCAATGTCAACAATCTCGACAGGGTTGCACAAATTGGTCTCAATCAATTGCTTCACGATTTCAACTTCAATGGCAGATGCCGTCCAGTTGTTGCGAGCAATCCTGATCGTCTCGGTTCCTGCACAGGCAGGACCATCGGCCACTGCTGTCGTATCTTCACTCACTGTCTCTGTTGCTGTATCACTTCCGCCACATGCTGCGAACAACAGTGATCCAACGGCGAATAGTCCAATACCCAACAATTTCTTGCGTGATCCCATAAATCTCCCCTTGATTGAGTGCACGTTCCAGTCAGAACGTGTTTACACCTTAGCGAAATTTCGTTGACTCAGCATTAGGTAGTACTAAGGTTTGCACTGTGTCATTGGGTGAGACAGCAACGGGGGAACCGCCGGCAATTGAGCTGCGCCATATCTGGAAAGTGTTCGGCCAGGGCGACGGTTCAAATGCGATCTCCTTGGCCCAAAACGGCGCGAGCCGCGCAGAGATTCTGCAACAAACCCAACAAACCGTGGCTGTTCGAGATGTCTCATTTAGCGTTGCGCGCGGAGAGACATTTGTGGTCATGGGTCTTTCGGGGTCTGGAAAGTCAACGCTGATTCGATGTTTGTCGCGCTTGATCGAGCCAACAGCTGGCGACATCTTGCTGAGTGGCGACGACCTACTTGCGATGACAGAGGAACAGTTGATCGAGGTGCGCCGCGGTCGAATGTCGATGGTGTTTCAACACTTTGGTTTGTTCCCCCATCGCAAAGTTATTGACAACATTGCCTACGGTCTTGAAGTTCAAAAGATCAACAAAGCAACTCGACTTGCTCGTGCAACCGAAGTACTTAAGATTGTTGGTCTCGATGGCTGGGCTAATCACTACCCGCAGCAACTCTCCGGTGGTATGCAGCAACGAGTGGGCCTCGCGCGGGCTCTCGCCGTTGATCCGCAGATTTTGTTGTTTGATGAACCATTCTCGGCACTTGATCCACTCATTCGAAAAGAGATGCAAGACGAATTGATTCGGCTTCAAAAGACCATGCAGCGAACTGTTGTGTTTATTACCCACGACTTTGCCGAGGCGCTTCGACTAGGTGACCGCATCGCGATCATGAAAGACGGATCATTCGACCAAATAGGAACGCCTGAAGAAATTGTGGCTAGTCCTGCGACACCATACGTGCGCGAGTTTGTCAACGATGTGCCACGCGCCAAAGTACTCAGCGTAAAAACTGTCACCGTTGATGGACAACCAGTAAGCGGTGGGCGAACAGTCGTGTCTACTGCCAAGATCGAAACGATTATTCCGATGTTGCTCGAGCACGACGAACCGATCACCGTTGTTGATGCCGACAATCATGTAATTGGAGTCGTCAACAGACACAGCGTTGCTGCTATTTTGCAGGCCGAACAACGATGAACACTGCGCTCGCGCAACAATCAGATTCTGCTCAATCATTGTTGAGACACCCACTCGCGCGAATTTCCGCAGTCGTCATACTTGTTCTCGCTGCTGCCCAAACTTTTGGCACGAGAGGTTTTCCGGAATCTTGGAATATTGGAATTGCCGAGCCAATCAATGGCGTGCAATCGTGGGTGCGCAAAAACCGAAGTAGTAATTGGTCATTCAGATATTTCTTCAATCCGTTAATTTCCTTCGTCGAATATGGCCTCAACAGCGTCGAGTCATTGTTCTTGTGGCTCCCCTGGTTTATTCCCCCAGTGATTGTTTTTCTGATCATTGCGCGCACCCGCAGATGGGGTCTTGCCACATTCACTGCATGCGTGGTCATTTATCCAGGTGTCGTGGGTCTATGGCCAGAGAGCATCGTCACTATTTCACTCATGGCAGTATCGGTTGCCATCAGCATTCTTATTGGTGTTCCGCTCGGTGTACTCTCTGCTCTCAACACTCGAGTTGAAGCATTTCTGCGACCGCTTTTGGACGGCATGCAAACCGTGCCTGCAACGGTCTATTTGATACCGATCGTCTTAGTGTTTGGAATTGGTCCGGCACCTGCAGCTATCGCAACGGTGATCTATGCAATACCACCAATGATTCGTTTGACATGTCTCGGAATTCGGCAGGTACCAAAATCGGCAGTTGAAGCAGCACATATGTTCGGCGCGACAAAGCGACAGATTCTTGCAAAAGTGCAACTTCCACTCGCGGTTCCATCAATCATTGCTGGCATCAACCAGACAGTGATGATGGCGCTTGGCATTGTGGTAATTGCAACGCTCGTGGGTGCAGGAGGACTCGGTCAAGAGATCAATCAAACCGTACGTCGCCTCGAGCCAGGCCGCGGGCTCGTGGTGAGCCTCGCGGTAGTAGCTGTTGCACTCGTGCTCGACCGCGTGAGTAGGTCGCTTGTTATCGAGCCTGGAGGTCACCGGTTTCACATCAGTCGCAAGTTGATGTACACAACGATTATCGGATTGGTAGTAGCCACAGTGATTGGCCGCATGATGGGTTGGATTGAGTTTCCATTTTCATGGGGAACTTCGTTTGCAGACCCAATCGACTCTGCCTTTGCTTGGTTTCGCACGACATTCGATGTCATCACTCGACCATTCAATGATTTCGTCGTACGCGAGCTCATAGTGCGTGCTCAAACTTGGCTCAATGAAACGCTTGCCTGGCAAGCAATCGTCGTCGCAGCAAGCGCGTTTTCATACTTCATTGCCGGTTGGAAGATGTCACTCACTACCGCCCTCGGCATCACCTTCATTGGCCTCACGGGCAGATGGCCAGACGCGGTGGACACGCTGACACAAACTGTTATTGCAGTGATCTTCTCAATGTTGATCGCCATTCCTATTGGCATCTGGCTCGGTCGCAGGCCGCGAGCAGAGTCGATGATTTCACCTTTCTTAGATGCTCTACAGACAATCCCCAATCTCGTCTATGCAATCCCCTTCGTGATGATATTTTCGGTTGGTCCTGTACCTGGCATTGTTGCCGCTGTTGTGTACGCAATACCACCAGGCATTCGGCTCACTGCTCTCGGCATTCGCCAAGTGAATTACGAATCACTTGAAGCAGCAACCACGTTTGGCGCAACACCCAGACAAGTGTTGTGGGGCGTACGAGTTCCGCTTGCTATGCCTTCGATTATTTTGGCAATCAATCAGATGGTGATGATGGTGCTGGCAATGGCGATCATTGCAGGCATGGTCGGTGGTGGCGGCCTTGGCTACCGATCAATTGAGGCACTCACCGGGCCGGATGCAGGTCTTGGCGCCGAAGTTGGGATCGCCATTGTGGTTATGGCAACAATTCTTGATCGACTCCTACAAGCAACCGCCAAACGACTACAAGCGCCTGCAGCCTTCTAATACTCGCGGCAATAATATCTAGCGCGGAAATGCACCGAGCATTTTTGCTGCCTCGAGAGTGTTCTCGAGTAAGCAACCAATAGTCATTGGGCCGGTTCCGCCCGGCATGGGAGTTATCGCACCGGCAACTGCTTGCACGGCATCGAAATCGACGTCTCCGACGATCTTGCCGTCAACACGTGTTACGCCAACATCGACAACGGTTGCCCCTGGCTTGACGAAGTCGGCTTTGATCATGCGCGCAATGCCTACACACGAGACAATGATGTCTGCGCCGAGGCACACTGTTTTGAGATCTTCTGGCGGAGTCATGGAGTGTGCACAGGTTGTTGTTGCGTCTCCACCTCTGCGGACAAACAAAATGACTTGTGGCAAGCCTGTTAAAAACGAACGACCGATGACAACAACTCTCTTGCCTTTGGTTGGAATGTTGTAGCGCTCGAGCAAGCGCATAACGCCGAGAGGCGTGCATGGTGCATGACCAGGCAAACTACGCATCAACCGACCCATCGAACGCTCGGTGAGTCCATCAACATCCTTTTCTGGAGGCAACAGCGCAAGCACTGGCTCGGCGTCGATGTGTTTTGGAAGTGGCAACTGAACCAAAATGCCGTGAACATTTGGATCGAGAGCCAACTTACGCACTTCTGCTTCGACTTGCTCTTGAGTTGCATCTTCTTCGAGATGCACGCCGACCGACTCCATGCCGGCTTCTTGAGCCTTCTTGTGTTTGCTCGCTACATAGATATGACTCGGGGCATCGCCACCGATCAGAACCGTTGCAAGACAAACCCGTGGCGAACCCGCATCTTCAATTACTTTGCGCAGACGCGCGACGGTTTCGTCGCGCAATGCATTGCCATCCATCAAGATGGCACCACCTGGCGAACGCTTGAAATTGTCGGTCATGACAGCCCGATGATTTCGCCGTTTTCGTCAAAGTCGATGATCGCGGCTGCTGGCTTGGTGCCAAGACCTGGCAGTGTGCGCATCTCGCCACAGATTGGGTAAATGAATCCGGCACCTACCGACGCGCGCACTTCGCGCACTGTCAGCGTGTGACCAGTTGGCGCACCCTTGAGCGAAGCATCACCCGAAATTGAAAGGTGAGTTTTAGCAATGCACACTGGCAGGTGGCCAAAACCATTGTCGGTGTAGTTCTTGAGTTGCTTCGTTGCAAGTGCTGTGTATTCAACCTTTGCCGCGCCGTAGATTTTGGTCGCAACAGTCTCGATCTTTTCTTTGAGCGAAGCCTCTGATGGATACAGCAGGTGGAAATCGTTCTTTTCTTGGCAAGCCTCTTCAACTGCCTTTGCCAAGTCGATTGCACCGGCACCACCGTCGGCGAAGTGCGTGCACACTGCAACGCGTGCGCCAGCTTCGGCTGCAATGCGACGAATCACATCATGCTCTGATTTGTGGTCGGTTGGGAAAGCGTTGATTGCAACGACTGGTGTTACACCGTGAGCCTTTACGTTTTCAATCTGCTTTATCAAGTTGGCGCCACCGGCCTCAACGTCGGATGGATTTTCTGCCAACAACTCTGCTGGCAATGCTTTTCCAGCAACAATCTTGTGCTTGCCAGAGTGAGCCTTGAGTGCACGCACAGTTGTCACGAGCACTGCAGCATCTGGCACCAAACCAGAGGTGCGACACTTGATGTTGAAGAAACGCTCTGCGCCCATATCGGCACCAAAGCCGGCCTCGGTGATGAGGTAATCGCCACCGTGGATGCCGATCATGTCACCACTGATTGATGAGTTACCGTGCGCAATGTTTCCAAAAGGCCCTGCGTGTACGATCACCGGTGTGTTTTCAAGAGTCTGCAACAAGTTTGGCTTGATTGCTTCGCGCATGATGACGGCCATTGAACCTGCACCCGAGAGTTGTTCGGCAGTTACAGGAACGCCTTTGGTGTTGTAACCGACAACGATGCGGCCAAAACGTGCGCGCATGTCTTCGATTGAAGTTGCGAGAGCCAAGATTGCCATGACTTCAGATGCTGCCGTGATGTCAAAACCTGTTTGACGAGTAACGCCGTCTTCTTTTGAGCCAAGACCAACAATGATGTTACGCAATGAGCGATCGTTGACATCGATTACTCGGCGCCATGTGATGTTGTCGAGATCGAGATCAAGTTCGTTGCCTTGATGTAAATGATTGTCGACCATTGCCGACAACAAGTTGTGTGCTGCTGTCACTGCATGGAAGTCGCCAGTGAGATGTAAGTTGAGAAGTTCCATCGGAATCACTTGGCTGTAGCCGCCACCCGCTGCTCCACCCTTGATACCAAACGTTGGTCCCATCGAAGGCTGACGCAAACTGATCACGGCCTTTTTGCCGATGTGCTTCATTGCCATTCCCAAACCGACAGTGGTTGTGGTCTTACCTTCGCCAAGTGGTGTTGGCGTAATGGCAGTGACTACTACATACTTTGCTTTCGGGCGATCTTTCAATTCGTCGATCGCATCAAGGCTGATCTTGGCGAGGCTTGTGCCATACGGCTCGAGCAAGTGTTCGCCGATACCCATCTGCTGCGCAATGTCTTTGAGTGGAAGCGGTTTTCCGGCACGCGCGATTTCGAGATCGGATGGGAATGACATTGTGAGTTGCTCCTTGATAATGGACTTGAGAAGTGGCGGGTTTCTGGTGCCGTCGAAACGACTCTGTCACTATATATGGCTTGTGGGGTCTGATATATGACGGGATTCCCATATTGCACTAGGGTGAGGGCATGGACATGGGCGAAAAGCAGCAAAAGAAGAAGAACGCGAAGCGCCATAACTACGCCCCCCTCACCCGAATCACCGAGCCCATGGTGCGCGACAACGGCATTCTGCGTATTGCCACATGGGACGAAGCCCTCGCCCGTGCAGCCGCCGGTTTTCAATCTGTCAAAGATGCCTATGGCCCAGACGCCATCGGATTCTTCTCGTGTTCTAAGTCGACCAATGAACTGAACTTCATCGTGCAAAAGTTTGCACGTGCCGTTATTGGTACCAACAACATCGATTCCTGTAATCGAACTTGACACGCTCCCAGCGTGGTCGGTCTGGCCACAGTCTTCGGAGCAGGTGGAGGAACATCGAGTTATCAAGAGG
>CAXNIQ010000071.1:0-6659 GCA_964202465.1 Ilumatobacteraceae bacterium | reverse complement strand
GCCAATCGCTTGCTTTAATGGTGTCTTCGTCATGTTCGACAACAATGACGGTGTTACCGAGATCGCGCAAACGCATCAAGGTTTCAATCAATTTGTGGTTGTCGCGCTGGTGTAGCCCAATTGATGGTTCGTCTAATACATACAGTGTTCCTACAAGGCCAGAACCAATTTGGCTTGCCAATCGAATTCGCTGAGCCTCACCGCCGGCAAGAGTGCCCGCAGCCCGTGAAAGCGTCAAGTAGTCAAGACCTACATCGAGCAAGAAACTGAGTCGAGCGTTGATCTCTTTGGTCACGCGCTCTGCAATCATCTTGTCTCGTTCGCCTAGCACCAACTTTGACAAAAACGAAGCAGACTTGGCGATCGACATGTCGCACACAGCGCTGATGTGCTCGCCATTTACCAAGACTGCCAACGACTGGGGCTTGAGTCGCGCACCCTTGCACGCCTTACACGGCACTTCGCGCATATAGCTTTCAAACTGTTCGCGTTGGTTGTCGCTTTCGGCAGACTCATGCCGGCGCTTGATCCACGGCACGACACCTTCATATGCGGTTGAGTATTCGCGCACACGACCATAACGATTCTTGTACTTCACCATTAGTGCATCACCTGCACCATTCATCACAATTGATTTTTGCTTGTCAGTCAATTTTGACCACTTGCGATTCATGTCAATACCAAATTCGTCGGCAACAGCCTCGAGCATGCGGGTGAAGTACTGCGTATGAGCCGATCTCCACGGAGCAATTGCACCCTGATTGATTGCCAACTCTGCATCGGGCACGACCAATTCGGGGTCGACTTCATATCGAGTGCCAAGCCCAAGGCAGGTCTCGCACGCTCCGAATGGTGAGTTGAACGAAAAGTTACGTGGTGCAAGCTCTTCGTAACTGTCGCCGCACTTCGGGCATCCCAGGTGTTGACTAAACGTGATGACTTCGCCATCAATATCGATTTCAGCCACACCATCAGCGAGCCGCAATGCCGTCTCGAGGCTGTCGGTAAGTCGTCGTGCAATTCCGGCCTTGCGCACAAGTCGATCGACCACAATCTCGATCGTGTGATTCTCGTAACGTCCGAGCTTTTGATCAGACTTCAAAAATTCTGCAATCTCTACACTTTCGCCATCTATTCGCGCACGAGTAAAACCTTGTGACGACAAATCTGCGAGCAACGATTCATATTCGCCCTTGCGACCTCGAATGACTGGAGCCAAAACTTGAAAGCGAGTTCCTTCAGGTAGCTCCAAAATACGATCGACAATTTGTTGTGGAGTTTGGCGCTGCAACTTGGTTCCGTCATTTGCACAGTGCTGCACACCAATGCGTGCCCACAAGAGCCTCAAATAGTCATAGACCTCGGTGATGGTTCCGACTGTCGAGCGTGGGTTTCGAGACGCAGATTTTTGATCGATAGAAATTGCGGGAGACAATCCCTCGATGATGTCAACATCTGGCTTATCCATCTGACCAAGAAACTGACGTGCGTACGAACTCAAACTTTCTACATAGCGCCGCTGACCTTCTGCGTAGATTGTGTCGAATGCAAGGCTCGATTTTCCAGATCCGGAAAGACCGGTAAACACCACGATTTGATCACGAGGCAGATCAACGCTGACGTTTTTGAGGTTGTGCTCACGAGCACCCCTCACCGAAATATGACCAGCGTTATGGACAGCTTTTTTGCGAGTAGACATCGTAGAGCAGACTACAAGTCAACTACTTTGCATCGCGGAGTTCGCGCTTTAATTCTTTGACTTCATCTCGTAGACGGGCGGCATATTCAAATTTCATTTCGGATGCAGCAAGCGACATCTCTTCCTCCAGCGTTAAAATAAGCGCTTCAAGTTCCTGCTGTGGCAACGATTTGAGTTCATTGAGAACCTTGTCACGTTCACGATTCTTTCGGTCACCGAGCTTTGGTACCTTGTTGGCTTCGTTCGGTCTGAGAACCGACAGAATATCTCCCACTGCTTTGCGGATGGTTTGTGGATCAATTCCGTGCTCCAAGTTGTAGGCAATCTGCTTTTCGCGACGGCGACCCGTCTCGTCAATAGCTTTGTCCATAGCTGCAGTGCGATTATCGGCATACATAACAACCTGACCGTTGACGTTTCTTGCGGCGCGCCCAATCATCTGAATGAGCGATGTTTGACTACGCAAAAAGCCTGCTTTGTCGGCATCCAAAATCGCAACGAGCGACACTTCGGGCAAATCAAGGCCTTCGCGCAGAAGATTGATTCCGACCAAAACATCAAATTCGCCAAGGCGCAACGCACGCAAAATTTCAATTCGCTGCACAGTGTCGATGTTGGAATGCAAGTAGCGAACTTTGAGCCCTTGTTCAATCAAATACTCACTCAAGTCTTCGGCCATCTTCTTCGTCAGAGTCGTGATCAAGACGCGATCTCCATTGGCTACTCGACCATTAACCATCTCGATGATGTCGTCGATTTGACCTTTCGTGGGTCGCACAATCACTTCAGGATCGATCAAACCTGTCGGTCGCACGATCTGTTCGACAATCTGACTGCTGATGCCCAACTCAAATGGCGCAGGTGTCGCTGACAGAAAAACACACTGGTTAATACGCTCCATGGTTTCTTCAAAACGAAGAGGCCTGTTGTCTGCTGCAGAGGGCAATCTAAACCCATGCTCGATCAGCGTTGCCTTGCGATTTTGATCCCCCGCATATTGTCCGTGCAATTGAGGGATTGAGACATGGCTCTCGTCCATCACCATCAGAAAATCGTCTGGAAAATAGTCGAGCAGCGTAAACGGTGGCTGTCCATGCACCCTGCCATCAATATGCATCGAATAGTTTTCAATGCCATTGCAATATCCCACTTCGGCCATCATCTCTAAGTCGTATTGGGTGCGCTGGCGCAGACGTTGGGCTTCCAGCAATTTGCCTTCGTTCTCAAACTGTTTGAGTCGTGGCTGCAACTCTGCTTCAATTTGAAGCATTGCGCGCTGCATTCGCTCGTGGCCCGCTACATAGTGAGTTGCCGGAAAAACCATAGTCTGCTTGAGGTCTTGCAATGTTTCGCCTGTTACAGGATCAACAATGGTGATGCGTTCGACTGTGTCACCAAACATTTCAAACCGTGTCACCGTCTCGTCATATGCGGGATGCACTTCAATGGTGTCTCCGCGTACGCGGAAGTTGCCGCGACCAAGTGTGAGATCGTTGCGGTCGTATTGCAAGTCAACAAGACGCTTCAAAATACTGCGCTGGTCGTAGTCGACTCCCACATGCAACTCCAACAAGTTTCCCCGATATTCGTCAGGGTCGCCCATTCCGTAAATACAACTCACTGAGGCAACAACAATTGTGTCGCGACGAGTCAACAGCGCTGCTGTTGCAGAGTGACGCAGGCGATCGATTTCGTCATTGATCGCAGAATCCTTTTCGATGAATGTGTCGCTCGACGGAATATACGCTTCGGGTTGGTAGTAGTCGTAATAACTGACGAAATACTCAACACGATTTTTTGGAAAAAACTCTTTCATCTCTTGGGCCAATTGCGCAGCAAGGCTTTTGTTTGGCGCCAAAATCAATGTAGGTTTCTGCACTGCTTCAATTGTCCACGCCATTGTCGCTGACTTACCCGAGCCGGTAATGCCGAGCAATGTTTGAAAACGGTCGCCTCGATTGATGCCTTTGGCCAACGCTGCGATGGCGGCAGGCTGATCTCCGGCAGGCTTGAAATCCGAAACAACTTCAAACCGATTAATAACATTCTCGTCCAGAACGTCATCATTTTTTGTCACGCAGTTTCCCCCGCATCGGCTCCCGCGCTTGGAAGCGACACAATCCAATCCCACGCTGCATCAACTTGTCGAACCAAATCCTCAAACGAACCCGAATTGTCGATCACCAGGTCGGCAATGGCGAGCCGATCTTCCCGTGATGCTTGTTTGTCAATGCGAGCCTGCACATCGCTCGCCTTCATGCCTCTGTCACGCACCACACGCTCAATTGCAAGTTGTGTGTTTACATCAACAACGATCACACCCGACAAGCCCTTACGCGGCGATTCGGCTAGTAGTGGATAATCAAGAATTGCAATCGCATCCGTGTCTTTCAGTTCGCTAATGCGTCGCAACATCTCTACACCGATCGCAGGGTGCACGATCTTGTTGAGATCTGTAAGTGCTTGTGCGTCGGAAAATACGAGCGTCGCAATCTTTGCGCGATCTAGTTCGCCATCTATACCAACAACATCACCGAAGCGCTCGACCATCGACGCAAAGACCGCAGTGCCAGAGCGTTGCAATGCGCGCGCTATTGCGTCACCGTCAATGATGATTGCGCCACGATCGGCCAGCATCAAAGAGACCGTTGACTTACCAGAGCCAATGCCACCGGTAAGACCAACAAGAATCATGAACTACACGCCGTCAGGTGTGGGGCCAAAGATGTCGCACCACTGTGGATCAAACGGCTGGAGTCTCACCTGCAGGGGTTTCCTCGGCCGGTGCAGCTGTCTCTGTTGCTGATGCATCAGCAACTGGTGCACTGGCATCGAAGTATTCAGACCATGCTGCTTCGCGAGTTGTATCGTCGCCGCCGACCCAGTTGCCTTGGTCATCGACTTGGAATTGACCGCGATACTCTTCGGCCAACTCGCCACCTTCAGCGGCTTGCTTGATCGAAAGGCTGATACGTCGACGTGCGAGATCGAGATCAATGATCTTGACCCACAACTCTTCGCCCGGTGTTACCACTTGCTCAGGAGCTTCAACATGGTGCGTCGACATCTCGGAGATGTGCACAAGGCCTTCAATCCCATCGCCAACTTGCACGAATCCACCGAATGGAACAAGCTTTGTCACGCGACCATAGACGAGCTGGCCAACCTGGTGACCGCCGGCAAATTCTTGCCACGGATCTTGTTGTGTGGCCTTGAGCGAAAGACTGATGCGCTCGCGATCCATGTCGACTTCGAGAACCTTGACAGTGACTTCGTCACCAATCGTGACGACTGCACTTGGATTGTCAACATGCTTCCATGACAACTCAGAAACGTGAATGAGTCCGTCCATGCCACCCAAGTCGACGAATGCACCGAATGCAACAACGCTCGAGATGCGACCCTTGCGGATCTCGCCGACCTTGAGGTTGCCCAAGAAATCGTCGCGCTCTCCGCGCTGGTTTGCTTCGAGCAATGTGCGACGCGACAACACAACGTTGTTGCGAGCGCGATCCAACTCAAGAATCTTTGCGGTGATGCGCTGACCAATGTAAGGAGCGAGGTCACGAACACGACGCATTTCAACCAGTGACGCTGGCAAGAAGCCGCGCAAACCGATGTCGACAATGAGGCCGCCCTTGACAACTTCGATGACCAAACCTTCAACGGTTCCGTCAACTTCTTTGACCTTCTCGATGTCGCCCCATGCACGCTCGTACTGCGCGCGCTTCTTCGACAACAACAAACGACCTTCTTTGTCTTCAAGTGTGATGACAAGAGTTTCGATCTTCTCGCCCAACTTGACAATGGTGTTTGGATCTACGTCTGCGCGCATGGAAAGCTCGCGACCGAGGATCACACCTTCTGTTTTGTAACCAATTTCAACAAGAACCTCGTCGCGCGTAATTCGCACGACTGTTCCGGTGACGAGTTGCCCGTCTTTGAGTTCTACCAGGGTGCCGTTGATGGCATCGGCGAACGACTGGGAGAGATCGCGCTCAGTAATTTGGCGCGGGGTGTAATTTCCTTCTGCGTCGAAGGTGCCCATTGGAGGACTTTGCATTAACTGAAGATCAGACATGATTACGTACTTTCGGTGAATGGGATCGGGTGCACCTCTTTTGAGGCGGCCTCACCAGCGGTAAGGCAGGATCACGCTACCAGTCAGATACTGCAGATCAGCCCGTGCTACAAGGCTGTTGCACTAGGACGTCGTATTAACCCTTGGCACTCGCCCAGGATGTGCCCCACGCGCTGTGCACTTCGAGTGGCACCTTGAGACTTGCTGCTTGTTTCATCTGTGTGAGCACGATGTCCTCCACGACAGATTTTTCGCTCACCACCGCCTCGACGATTACCTCATCGTGCACTTGCAAGATCACACGGCTTTTCAGATGAGCCGACTCAAACGCAGCAGCGATCCGTACGAGCGCAATTTTGAAAATATCGGCTGCTAAACCTTGGATACCGGCATTCATTGCCTGACGCTCACCTGCTTGTCGGATTCGAAAGTTGCTGCTGTTGAGCTCGGGGATTGGGCGGCGTCTGCCAAACAAAGTTTCTGTATATCCGCGCTTCCGAGCCTCTTCGACCGTGCTGTCCATGTAGTGCTTGACATTTGGAAAGGCAACAAAATAGGCATCCAGAATCTGTGCTGCCTCTCCAACACCAACGTTTAATCGTTGGCTCAAGCCGTAGGCCTCCATGCCGTATGCCAAACCGTACGAGACCATTTTTGATTGCGAGCGCTGCTCACTCGAGACTTCTGATTCATTGACACTAAATAGCCGCGATGCTGTTGCGCTGTGCACATCAATGCCGCGAGTAAATGCGTCGATAAGACCCGGATCATTTGCGAGGTGTGCAATACAGCGCAACTCAATCTGGTTGTAGTCGGCGACCAAAAATTCACATCCTGTGGCAGGAACAAATGCCGTACGGAAAACTTTGCCTTGGTCGG
>CAXNIQ010000070.1:0-6702 GCA_964202465.1 Ilumatobacteraceae bacterium | reverse complement strand
TGGGTCTGCCCAGACTTTAGTTGACTATTTTTGGGACTGTTTTTAGGCTACTTTCATTTTGTTGTTGTTCAGTGTTTCATATTCGATGGGGGTGAGTTTACCGAGTTGGCGTTGGCGTCGCTGGCGATGATATTTTTGTTCGATCCAGCAGATGATGGCGATGCGAAGCTCATCTTTTGTTGCCCAACGTTGTCGATCCAACACGTTTTTTTGCAGCAACGAAAAAAATGATTCCATTGCTGCATTATCGGCACACGCTCCGACTCGTCCCATTGATCCGATTAAACCATGTTTTGTTAACGTGGTCACGTAGTGACGGGAACGAAATTGGCTGCCACGATCTGAATGTACAATCGTCCCATAGGTGCCTCGCATTGCAACAGCGTTGTTGATTGCGCAAACCGCCAGATCTGATGTCATTCGATCTTTGATCGAGTAACCAACGATTCGTCTCGACTAAACATCTTTGACAACACAGACATAAAGTTTTCCGTTGTCGGTCGGATGCTCGGTAATGTCGGTCAACCATTTTACGTTCGGAGATACAGCAGAGAATTCTCGTCGTAACAGATCATCATGGACTGGTGGACCAGGCTTGCGTGACAACCCACGTTTCTTAGCAAACACCGACCACACACGGTTTTCTTGACATAACCGCTGCACCCTGTTCTCTGACACTGCGATCCCTTGACGGTGAAGTTCATCGGCAATGAACCGGTAACCAAACATCGGATCATTGGCATGAATATCAAGCGCAGCGTTCACCACATGAGCGTCAGACCACTCACGATCCGACATCGGTTGGGCTTTCCATTTGTAGAACGCCTGTTTGGAGAACTTCAACACCCGACAAGTCACCGCCACAGGAATCCCTGCAACAGCCAGCTCCATAACCAGTGGGTACATCATTTTGGGAGTATGTGTTGAGAAAGATAAGCAGTCGCCCGCCTCAAAATCTCAACTTCTTGTTCCAACAACCGGTTCCGTTTTTTGATTTCACGAATCTCGGCTGCCTCAGCAATCGTGACCCCAGAACGAACCCCGTCTTCAACATCAGCGATACTCAACCACCGGTGCAAACACGTAGTCGAAACACCAAAATCCTTGGCCACCTGAACCAAAGATCCCTCTCTTTTCCTGGCCACCGCGATCACATCACGGCGAAACTCCTTCGGAAATGCTTTCGGCATAACTTCCTTTCAGTGAGGACTCAATCCTCACACTCTAGAAGTCAACCAAACCGGGGGCAGACCCGTGCTTGAACCATCGTTCTTGGAGATTGCATATAATTGTTTACAGACATATTGTTAGGTTAGCCAAACTTAGTGAAAATTTTTCACCTCAAAAACCCCACAGCGGAAGGCAATTCATGAAGATTTTGGTAGTCACTGCGCACCCAGACGATGTCGATTTTGGTGCCGGCGGAACTGTCGCAACATGGATTTGCGAAGGTCACGAAGTCGTGTATTGCTTAGTCACCGATGGTCAAGCTGGTGGTTCGGATAACACCGTGACTCGCGATGAAGTTGCGGCAATACGTCGGCGCGAGCAGACTGCTGCTGCAAATATGCTTGGCGTAACCGAGTTGCACTGGTTGGGCTTTCCGGATGGTGCAGTAGTTGCCGACCTCAACTTACGTCGTGAGATCAGCGCAGTAATCCGTATTGTCAAGCCCGATCGAGTGCTCACCCAATCTGGCTAGCGCAACTACAACCGTTTTTATGCGAGCCACCCCGACCACTTAGCCACTGGCGAGGCCGCGTTGTGCGCCGTGTATCCAGACGCACGAAACGAGTTTGCATTTCCCGAATTATTGAGCGAGCGCGGGCTTGTTCCACACAGCGTTCCCGAAACATGGATCATGGCCGGACCAAACCCAAAACACTTCGTCGACACAACAGATGTGCTGGACAAAAAGATTGCAGCGCTACTGTGCCATGAAAGCCAGCACACCGACCCTGCGGGCTTACCTGAACTCATGCGCGGCTGGGGCGAAATGATTGCCGAAGCCGGTGGGTTGCCAAAGGGCAGAACTGCCGAAGCGTTTTTGGTTGTGGATACGAAGTAACTCGACCCAACTCTGTGCGAGTGCAACTAGCGCGCGCTATGGCGCGACGGTTGTGACTGCAGGATCAAGAGTTGTTTCGGTCGGCACCGTATCGACAGGAATTGTTGTCTCGGGAGGCAACGTAGTTTCAACAACTGGAGGCGAGGTGTCAATCGGTTGAGGAACCGCGGTCGTTGTCACAAAAACCCAACTGACATCGGGCATTTGCGAAGACGGCTTATCTGCTTGAGGTTGCCCGAGCCAAAAACCAAATGAGACAAGAAAAACAAAAATTGATACAAGTGTTGAATTGCGCGGCCGGCGAAATTTCATCGAGTCTCACCAACTTCATTTACTTTGAACTCGATATACATCTCGCGAAGTTCTGAGGCAATACGGCGGCGCAATTCGCGCTCCACCTTCCACTGCTGCACCGGCAATGATCTGCCTGCCACGCGAACCTCTACGTTTTCGGCACCTAAGTCATCGACGCCTGTCACGCTTGGAACTTCAATCAGCAGTGGGCCAATTTTTGAGTCTGTGCCCAACTGTGCACACACTGCATCTATTCGTGAGATTGCATCTTCAATGTCACTCTCACGAGGCAAGGGAACGGTCACTAATACGCGCGACCAGTCACGCGACATGTTGACGTTGTGGCGCAACACGCCATTGGCAATGCTTACCAAGTCGCCATCAAATGTGCGAATTTTGGTAACACGCAACGTCACTTCTTCAACGCGACCCTCTACCCAACCAACGATTCCTAGCGGTCCGAGTCGAACCACATCGCCAACACCAAACTGTCGTTCGGCGATGATGTACAAGCCAGCAATAACATCGCCCACCATTTGCTGCGCGCCAAAACCGAGCCCAGCACCTGCGATCGAACCGAGAAACACGAGTGCCGAAGATGGCAAACTGAGGCGCAGCAAGACCGAAGTGATGACGACTGCGATGACACAGAAATTGATGCCCCAACGCAATGCGCCAAGCACAGCGGCACGGTGCGCACCGGTGGTGAGGGCTGAAAGATCGCTGGCATCGAGTTTGTTGCGCGACTTGACCTGAATGATTTGCTGATCTGCGAGAAATGCGACGAGGCGCATCAGCACATGACCGCCAGAAATACTCATGATGATGACCACGAGGTCGGTGCGCAACCAATTAGAAACGGCATCTTTGCCGGTGTTTGCCGCAAGTAGTGCTATTGCATTCATCGCCACAAGACTACGAGACTTTCACTCTGCGACTGGGGCAAGCAATGAGCCAGTGTAAAACACGAAGATGTCAAATCGTGTTGGGTATGTCGACAACCGCGTCCACCCCACCATGTAGCGACTGACGAAGCTCTACTTGCATGCCACAGGCATGAGCCAACTGCGCCACAATTGCCAAACCGAGCCCGCTACCAGTGCGTCGATTTGAATCAATATCTGCGCGCCAAAATCGATCAAAAGCTCGGTCGCGCTGCTCAGATGTCATGCCCCGGCCAGCATCGCCGACCACGATTTGGACCTCTTCGGCAAGTGCCAAAACCGTGATTGTCACTTGTGAGGCCGAAGGGGCAACTTCGAGTGCATTATCCACGTAATTATCGATGATCTCTCGCAGCGCAAGTTGGTTTGTATTTACCAACAATGTTTCGGGTGCTTGCACAACTATGGATACATCGTTCTCATCTGCAAGGTACTGCCACTCTTGTGCCCGTTCACGCACGATTTCGCACACATCAATATTTTCTTTTTCGAGCACTGCGCCCTCTGCTCGCGCTAGGTGCAACAACTGTTCGGTTAAGTGTGTCAATCGATCCGTTTCGTTGAGTGCTTCGTCAAGATGTTCACGCGCGACCAATGGCTGTGATTCGACGAGCATGATCGCCTGTTCTAGGCGCAGCCTGAGCGCCGTCAGTGGGGTTCGGAGCTGGTGCGATGCGTCACCCGCAAACGAACGTTGACGATCAATGAGTCCGCCCAATCGTTTGGCCATTGCATTGAATGACCGTGCAAGTTGACGAGTTTCCCTCGGACCTTCTTCAGTTGCAGTGGCAGTAAGGTCGCCCGAGGCGAGAATATCTGTCGTCACTCGTAAATTATCTAGTGGTTTGGTCACGGTGCGCGCAAACACAAGTGCAAGGACGATCGCCATCGCAACAGAAACACCGGCTGCAAGTAATAAGCCCTGCAATTGATCTCGAACGCTTTTGTCTAGTACAGACTTTGGGAAGGTAATGCGTACTGCACCCAAAACTTCGGCGCCAGAGAGAACTGGTACTGCCACATAGACAAGATCGCCACCCAGCGTGCTAGATAAGCGCGTGCCAGACGAAGGGTCCCCCAACAGTGCTGTCGCAATTTCGGGCCTGCCTGCATAATCTGTGCCTCTGGCGATCGCTGTATCAGTGCTTGAGAGTAGATAGCCATTGCGGTCGACGACGACAATGATGCCATTTTTTGTTAGTGAATATTCATCCAAAACCGCGTCAATCGCAGAATGTCTTTCCGAGTCGTCAAGCGGCAAAGTCGGCGAAATTTTCCCACCAATCGTGAAAGCATCTCGCTCGATAGCTGTAGTCAATCGGTCGCGTTCGATTTGCGAAAGATGTAGCGCAAGTGGAACATCATGGGCGATCAATACAACTCCTACAAGACCAACCATGGCTACTAAAAGTCGTTTCTTCACTTTGGTTCCTCAAGACGGAAACCAACTGCTCGCACAGCCTCAATCCATCGTTGATCTCCGAGTTTCTTGCGCACCGCTGCAACATGAGCATCAAGTGTTTTTGTAGGGCCATACCAATTCGTGTCCCACACCGACTCCATGATGTCTATGCGTCGATGAACAACTCCTGGCCGAGAGGCAAGGTATGCCAAGAGATCAAATTCCTTTGCGGTCAGTTCTATTTCGACGCCACCCAGTAATACTCGTCGAGTCAAATTATCTAGGCTCAACGCGCCAATGACGATTCGCTCATGATGTGTTTCTTCAGTTGTCCCATACCGTCGAGTGACTGCACGAATCCGTGCTATCAATTCTCTGAGTCCAAAGGGTTTTGTGACGTAATCGTCGGCACCAATTTCAAGACCAAATACTCGATCTATCTCTTCGCTTCTCGCGGTCAACATAATGATCGGGACTTGGCTGTGCTGCCGAATTCGTCGACATACTTCAAAACCGTCAAAATCCGGTAGCCCTACATCCAAAAGAACTACATCTGGAATACTTGCGGCAACTGCATCAGCGCCATTGGCAACTCGACGAACATTCATTCCGGCAGTTGCTAAGCCAGTGGCAAGCGATGACGCGATCGCGTCATCGTCTTCAACTAGCAGCACATCCATGCCTCTATTGTCGCTTACTTATCAGCTGCTTTTCTCCAGCCGTGACAGAAATCTTTCAATTCCTAAAGATTTGGATAAATCTTGGATAAGCCTTTACCGTCCCTTCACACTTACATCAATAGGGTTTGCTCTATGAAAACCTCCCTAGCAACAATACTTTCCATGACCGGTGTACTTGCCGCAGGCGCCCTGGCGTTTACGGTAAATACCTCAGTATTGGACAATGCAGTAACCACATCAGAAGCGGCTCCTGCGCTGCAAGCCGACGTGGTCGCTCTGTCCAATTTCACACCAAGTGCTGCAACCACTCCAGTGGCTGCGGCCGCAGTGGAGCCAACCGTGGCAGCGCAATCCACCTACAACATTGATGGGATTGCAGCAATCACACTGTCGCTTGACATCAATTCTCTCAGCGTTGTGTCAGTCATTCCTGTTAACGGTTACACGTTTGTCACAACCGCCGAAAGCGCTTCACGTATCGCAGTAGCGCTCACGAGTGGTAATTCGGTGATGACCTTTCATGCGGAAGTACTTGATGGACGAATTGTCACATCAGTAGTTGCCGAACAACCACGAATCTCGAGTGCTGCAACGACAACGCGAAGCCACGATGATGAAGACGAAGACGAAGAGAACGAACACGAAAATGGCGGACGCGAAGAAGAAGGGGAAGGCGACGATGACTAATCAACAAACCCAAGCCGGTAATACGCGGGACGCCAAACGCAACATGCACCCAGCCATTTCCGCCAGGATAATCAGTTCAGGACTTGCAATTGCTTCCACACTTGGTATCGCCTCGGCCTTCACCGTCTCTGCAAAAGCGGAAACCACGGGCAACCAGGTTCTGAACAATTTGATCTTGGCTCCAACACAAAATGTCTTGGCAACAGTTCCTGCAACAGCTGGAATAGCTGCGCCCACGCAGCCTGCACCAGCAGCAGTAACACCAGCAACAGCTCCACCCGCAGCAACAGCACAAACACCTGTTGTTATCAATATTGCACCGCCCGCACCACAAGCCCAATGGACTCCGCCAGCAACGACTGGATCTAAATAGTTTCAATGTCCACACTCACTCAGGAAAAGTTTGCCTGCATGGGCAACACCGCCGACCTGACCGTCATCGGTGATCCATCACTTCTTGGGATCGCACGGTTTCGACTTGCCGCATTAGAACAACACTGGAGTCGATTTATCGCATCAAGCGATGTCAGCGCTCTCAATTCATCAAAGGGTGCTGCAATTCGTGTACATCCCGACACCATCACGCTTGTTCGTTATTTGGTTGATGCACAACGCTTAACAAACAGA
>CAXNIQ010000069.1:0-6751 GCA_964202465.1 Ilumatobacteraceae bacterium | reverse complement strand
GGCGTAGATAGACGCTTATCGACGTGTGGGGCGAGGAGTGCGTGGAGGTCGTTTGCAATCTGGTTGAGAGAGCCACTCATGGCGTCATCGCGGATGATTGATCGCATTGATGAGGCAACAGCGTTCACTCGACCTGGTCCAATTTCGGTGCTCACTGATGCACTAATGACATCTTCAAGTTGGTGCGCTTCATCAAAAACAACAACTTCGTGTTCTGGCAACAATGCGCCGCCGGTCGCGATGTGTAAACCGTAAATATGCGTATTGACAACAATGACGTCGGCAACTGCAGCCTTGTCGCGTGCACGTTCGGTGAAACATCTCGAGCCTGCTGGGCATCGTGTCGCTCCTGGACATTCGTCGCTCCCAACACTGACCATGCGCCATGCTTGATCGCTCGGGCTCCACGTCAGATCTCCTTGGTCGCCGGTGTCTGTTTCGCTTGCCCAATCGGTGAGGCGTTGCACTTCTTTAGTGATCTTGACTGGCACCGATTCGAGATCAAGTTTTGCTTGCTTGGGTGCGCAAACTTCATCTACACGTTGAGCGCAGATGTAGTTGCTTCGCCCTTTGAGTACTGCCCACGAAATATGGCGGTTGAGTGTTTTGCCCAATACGTCGGCAAGCAGAGGCAGATCGTTTGCCGCAAGTTGGTCTTGCAGAGCCTTGGTGTACGTAGAGACAACAATGCGCTTGCCAGAAGCGATGAGTGGAACAAGATACCCAAGTGTCTTGCCAGTGCCTGTTCCGGCCTGAACAATGAGATGACGATTCTTCTCAACTGCGATGGCTATCGCTACAGCCATCTCGTTTTGTCCTTGGCGCTCTTCGACTTGCGGAAGAGCCGACGTCACTTGGTGAAGCAGAGCGAGTGTGTCTCGCTGAATTTGTTTGTCACTCACTTGTGTAATAGCGCCAATGCTGAATCGAACTCTTTTGCATCGAGGTCTGGCCACGAACGTTCGGTGAAAAATACCTGAGCGTTTGCAATCTGCCACAACATAAAGTTGGAAATACGGCTTTCGCCAGATGTGCGAATGAGGAGATCTACATTTGGCAGTTCAGGACTGTAGAGGTGCGATTGCACGGCTTCTTGGGTCACTGGTTCATTTGCACTGATGCATAATTGTGCAGCGCGCAGGAGTTCGGCTCTGCTTCCATAGTCGAAGGCAACGGTAAGAACCATGCCGGTGTTTGACGCTGTATCAGAAATGGCTTGTCGAATTGCCCGCTGCACGAATGCGGGAGTGCGTGCACCTGCCTCGTTAAATGGTCGACCAATCCAATTGATTCGTACATTGTTGGCATTGAGCTCTTCGATCCGACCGAAAAGACGTTTGTGTAGCGACAAGATATGGCGAACTTCGGCTTTCGGGCGCACCCAATTTTCTGTTGAGAATCCAAAGACGGTGAGATAGGAAACACCCTTTGCCGAAGCGATCCGAACAACTTCCGCCAAATTCTCCTCGCCTGCAGTGTGACCCGCGGTACGGGGCAAGCCACGTCGCCTTGCCCAGCGACCATTGCCATCCATGATGCAGGCCACATGTGGTCCGGGAGGAAGTATCGCATTCATTGGAAGCACCATCGTAAGGCTTCATGCGACAATAGAGGGATGGCCAAGAGACCTTCGAGCACACCTGCAGCCCAGGCAGAGAATTCAGGTGGCCTCGCACATGTGCTGGTGTGTGGTGGCACAACGTTTGAGTGGTCAGATGCAAGTACCCAAGAGTGGAGTTCTCAACTTGACACTCTTGTCGCATCGGTACACGAGTCTGGGGCTAGGTGGATGACGATGTGTCCTTACTCAGGCGACGCCGGGTTGGAAGACAACATTGCGACAAAAGTTTTGCAAGCATGCGGTGGTCAACGAGTAGGAAACAGGATGTCGTTTATTGCACAAGATGGCTTGGTAGTTGTCGTCGACATGTGTGCCGATGGCCGCGAAAGATTTGCAAGATCTGTTGCTTCGCTCAAATCAAAAAACTTAGATGAAGCAAAATTGCGCGCAGCGATGCTTCCGCCAGGGTTCGCTGATCCCGATTTGATTCTCATATTTGGATCTCCAACACGGATTCCGCCCAGTTTGATGTGGGAGCTGAGTTATAGCGAATTAGTTTTCCTGGATGTGTCGTGGCGCAAATGCAATGTTGAACATGTGCAGATGGCGATCGATGATTTTCAACGCAGAGACCGACGTTTTGGTGGTGTCGATTCGTGAGTTTGTATAGCGACAAAGGTGTTGTGCTTCGCACCTACAAACTGGGCGAGGCTGATCGAATCGTGGTGATCATGACTCGAGATCACGGCAAAGTGCGTGCCGTCGCAAAAGGCATTCGCAAAACAAAATCAAAAATTGGCGCACGTCTTGAGGTACTCAGCCATGTCGAGGTGTTGTTATATAAAGGCAAAGAACTCGACATCGTCAATCAAGTCGAACTTATTGAATCGTCAGCGCCGTTGCATGCCGACTTAGACCGACTCACTCAAGGACTCTCGATGTTGGAGGCTGTCGACATGATTGCTGATGACCGTCAACCTTCGCCGCACCTCTATCGAATGCTGGTAGGCGCACTCAATGCTCTTGCAGTACAGGCATCGCCATTAGTGCTTGCTGCGTTCTACTGGAAACTGCTTGCAGCAGAAGGCGTGTGCCCACAAATGGAACGATGTGTTACATGCAATTCGACTGGCACGCTCGTTGCGTTCGACATGATCCAAGGCGGAGTTCAGTGTCGAGATTGCAGGACTGGTGTATCGATCAGTGCAAGCGCGATCACGCTACTGCAACAGGTTTTGGGCGGACAACTCAATTTTGCGCTTGCTCAAGATGCATCTCCCGCAACCGCTGAGATCACTCACTTGGCAACGCAGTCGATGGAACACCATATTGAAAGGCGACTTCGTTCGGTGGCGATGTTTGAGCGCGGCTAGCAAGCGCGACTAACAAGCGTGCCTATTACGCGTACCTCTTTCTTCAACTCTCGCGTTGTAGTCTGTATCAATGCCTGCGGCCGATCTTGATCAAATAGTCAACCTCTGTAAGCGTCGAGGTTTCGTCTATCCAAGCGCAGAGATATATGGCGGATTCCGCTCGTCGTACGACTACGGCCCACTTGGTTCCTTGATGCTGCGCAACGTAAAAGACGCGTGGGTTCGAGCAATGGTGCAAGAGCGTGACGATGTGATGTTGATCGACGCCGCAATTTTGGGGCCGCATGCGGTGTTTGAAGCGAGCGGTCACTTGGCCAACTTCAGTGATCCACTTGTTGATTGCACGGTGTGCAAAAAGCGCTTTCGAGAAGATCAACTCGACGATCGCGATTGCCCTCAGAAGATGAAGGGCTGCACCTTTACCGAGGCGCGCGCTTTCAACCTGATGTTCAAAACACACGCTGGGCCGGTTGAAGGCGAAGGCACTGATGTATACATGCGACCAGAGACTGCTCAGGGTATGTTTGTCAACTTTGCAAATGTGTTGCAAACATCGCGACGCAAGCCACCTTTTGGCATCGCTCAAGTGGGCAAATCATTTCGTAACGAAATAACTCCCGGCAACTTCATTTTCCGCACTCGCGAATTTGAGCAGATGGAGATGGAGTATTTCGTGCCGCCGGCAGAGAGCAACAAGTGGTACGAATACTGGTGCACCGAGCGCATGAATTGGTATATCGAGTACGGCATTCCTGCTGACATGCTCCGTCTGCGTGCTCACGCAACAGACGAACTTGCGCATTATTCGGTTGGCACGAGCGATATCGAATTCAAGTTTCCATGGGGTTGGGGCGAACTTGAAGGTATTGCACAACGCACCGATTTTGATCTCAAACGTCATGCCGAGTTTTCGAAACAGAAGCTTGACTATTTCGATCAAGCAACCAATGAGCGATACGTTCCGTTTGTGGTCGAGCCCGCTGCCGGCGCTAACCGCACAATGGCGGCGTTCTTGTTGGCTGCCTACGACGAAGACGTAGTCAACGACGAACCGCGAACAGTGTTGCGTTTGCATCCTCGTTTGGCTCCGTATCAAGTTGCCGTATTGCCTTTGTCTAAAAAAGAGACCCTGATGCCGCTTGCGAAAGAGATCTACTCAAAGTTGGCGAAGCGATACATGTGTGAGTTTGACGAAACCCAAGCGATTGGCCGCAGGTATAGGCGTCAAGACGAAATCGGCACGCCGTATTGCGTGACTGTCGATTTTGATTCGCTCGAAGACGGAGCCGTGACCATTCGTGAACGTGACACCACCAATCAGGAGCGTGTGGCGATAAGCGATCTCGAAGGCGTTTTGCGCGCCAAAATCGGTTTCTAATACAATTTCGTTTTAGTATCTACAAATTCTCAATAACCAATAGCAGATCAACAAGGAGCACATCGTGAGCAAAGTTGCAGTAGCAGTAAAAATTCGAGTCAAGGCCGGTCAACGCGATGCAATGACCGAAGCAGTGCAACCAGGCATTGCAACTGCACAAGGCGAGGCTGGCACATTGACATATTTGTTTCATCACGACCTTGTGGATGAGAACGTTGTTTGGTTTTATGAATTGTATGAAGACGACGCATCGGCAAAAGTACATTCGAGCAGTGCCGCGTTTGCAGCGTGGTCACGCTCGCTTGCACCTTTCGTCGACGGAACTCCTGAGATGTCATTCTTGAAGCCAGTGGCCGGCAAGGGTCTATAGAAGTTGTATCTCACCAAGATTCTTGACCGCCATCGATTGGCGGCGCGTCAAGATTCTCGAGATTTGGATCAGTTGATTGCCCAGGCCAAAGCAGTGGCTACGGCTCGTGGCTTCACGCATCGTTTACGTGTTGATTCTCTGCACCAATTAGCAGTGATAGCCGAAATCAAGCGGCGTTCTCCTTCAAAAGGTGTACTGAGTGAAGGGTTGATTGCTCAAGACTTGGCTCAGCAATACGAGGCAGGTGGTGCGAGCTGCCTTTCGGTTCTGACCGACACCGAATCGTTTGGCGGCGCTGAAGCCGACCTCGTAGACGCAAGAGGTGCAGTCGAGTGCCCCGTGTTGCGCAAAGATTTCACCGTTTCGCTCAACGATGTGTGTGATGCTCGCATTATGGGCGCCGATTGCGTATTGCTCATTGCCGCCGCTCTCGACCAGCACGAGTTGTTGTCGTTTCATCAGTTAGCCCTCGAGATCGGACTCGATGTGTTGGTTGAGACCCACGACGAAGCCGAGGTTGAGCGAGCGCTTTTGGTAGGCGCGACATTGATTGGGGTCAATCAACGAGACTTGGTGACTTTTGAAGTTGATCATGAGCGAGCAGTACACATGGCTTGTCTGATTCCAGACCATGTGCTGAAAGTGGCAGAGTCTGGCGTGCGAGGTGCAAGTGATGCGCAGTCGTTGCGAGATGCCGGTTATGACGCAGTGCTGGTTGGGGAGAGCCTCGTAACAAGCACCGATCCGGCCCTTGCTATCAAATCGCTTCGTGTGAGATCTCAAGAGAACTAGCGTCTGAGTTTGTGTTCATCAAAATTTGCGGAATCACCAATGAGCAAGATGCATTATTGGCGGTTGCGCTTGGAGCTGATGCGCTGGGCTTTGTGTTTGCACCATCGCCCCGGCAGGTAGCGCCAAGCAAAGTGCGCGAGATTGTACGTCGCTTACCGTCTGAAATTGTGACGGTAGGAGTGTTTCGCGATGAGTTGCCAAAACGAATTGGTGACATCATGCAAGAGGCACATTTGCAAGGAGCTCAGTTGCATGGCCATGAGTCGCTTCTTATTACGGCTGAAGTTTCGGATGCAGTGCGGTTTTCTATTAAGTCTGTTGTTGCTGGTTCACCAGATGCGGCGCGCGCAGACCAATTTGTTTGTGATGCGATTTTGGTTGACGGTCTCAGCCCCGGATCTGGAGAGGTTTTTGATTGGAGCTTGATGAACGAGATTCCACTCGGTTTGCGCCTCATACTTTCAGGAGGATTGACTCCTGACAATGTCGCGCAAGGTATCGAGCGAGTGCGTCCATGGGGCGTAGACGTGTCGAGTGGTGTTGAAAAGAGTCACGGACTGAAAGATCCAGTAAAAATGCGCCAGTTCATTGCGCATGCACGCGCTGCAGCCCGAGAAATAGGAGACATCGACGAGTAGATTTGTAGAGATGTTGAAAGACCCAAGTATCGACGGACGCTTTGGAGAATTTGGTGGACGCTTTGTTCCCGAGACACTTGTGCCAGCGTGTCAAGAACTCGAAGCCGCATTTAGAGATGCATGGGCAGATCCATCTTTTCGCAAAGAGCTAGATGATCTTCTGCGCGATTACGCGGGTCGACCATCGATTTTGACCGAGTGTCACAACTTGGGAAAGCAACTCGGTATTCGGTTGTTGCTCAAGCGAGAAGACTTGAATCACACTGGATCGCACAAGATCAACAGTGTGCTCGGCCAGGTGTTGCTGGCAAAACGAATGGGCAAGAAGCGCATCGTCGCCGAGACAGGTGCTGGTCAGCACGGTGTTGCGTCGGCAACTGCAGCTGCTCTGCTTGGCCTGAGTTGCAAGGTGTATATGGGAGAAGTCGACGTGCAGCGTCAAGCGCTTAACGTCTTTCGGATGAAACTGTTGGGTGCGCAAGTAGTGCCAGCAGTTTCGGGCAGTCGCACACTCAAAGACGCAGTCAATGAAGCAATGCGCGACTGGGTTGCAACAGTAGAAGACACCTATTACGCAATTGGTTCTGTCATGGGCCCGCATCCGTATCCGTGGATGGTGCGCACGTTTCAAAGCGTCAT
>CAXNIQ010000068.1:0-6871 GCA_964202465.1 Ilumatobacteraceae bacterium | reverse complement strand
TCTGGGAAGATGGTCAGACGTACCCATGTGTGCAGTTGGACATTTCCAATGCCAGCCACCCATTCTTTACTGGTCAGATGAAGATCATCGACTCCGCAGGTCGCGTTGAGCGCTTCAACAAGCGTTACGGCACCCGCAAAAAGACTGTTATCAAGAAAGAACCAGTACAAAAATAGGTTCTACTGGCGCACGCGTTTCACAACGCCGTCAGACATACGAGTAATTGAAGTTTCCCCGATTAACGCCATTGTTCTTGTCACGCCCTGCGTGATGTGATCGAGCGCCCACTTCACACCTGGCTCACCCGCTGCACCGAGGCCGTATAAATACGGCCGACCAAACATCACGCCACGTGCGCCAAGCGCACAAGCCTTCACAACATCGCTTCCCCGTCGAACCCCACCATCAACCAATACTTCAATACGATTTCCAACTGCCTGCATGACTTCGGGCAACAGAGCAATTGGCGCAGGTGCGCCGTCGTATTGACGACCGCCATGATTGGAAAGTGCGATTGCATCGACCCCCATGTCAGCCGCGACCAATGCGTCTTCCACGCATTGAATGCCTTTCAACATGATTGGCAGCCCGGACTCTTCGCGAATCCACTCAAGATCTTTCCACGACAATGTTGGATCGAATTGTGAATTTACATAGTCAGCAAGTGTGATTGCTCGCGAACCATCGACATCCGAGCGCCCCGCTACTGCCGAAAATGTGATCGGTTCATTGCGCACGAAATCCCATGTCCACTTCGGATGCCTCATGCCATCGATAAAGGTTTCAAGACCAATCTTTGGAGGCAATGTAAAACCACGGCGCACGTCACGCTCGCGCCTACCAAACACGGGTGTGTCGACGGTGAGCATGATGCTCTTGTATCCCGCAGCCTTGGCACGTTGCACGAGTTCGCGCGACAAGCCGCGATCTTTCCAAACATAGAGTTGATACCAGAGTGGCCCCGTTGCTACAGCGGCAACCTCTTCAATACTTCGCGTGCCGAGTGTTGAAAGTGTGAATGGCAGACCCATCGCTCCTGCAACTCGCGCCACGGCCAACTCACCTTGTGGATGAGCAATGCGCGTAAAACCTGTTGGGGAAAGTGCGACCGGAAACGGCACGAGTTGTCCCATAATGGTCGTTGATGTATCGATATTCGAGACGTCTTGCAATATTCGTGGTCGTAGCTCAACATTGGCAAACGCTCTCGAGTTTTCAGTTTTTGTGACTTCATCTTCGGCTGCGCCGTCGAAATAGTCGAAGACACCACCAGGCAGACGCTTCTTGGCAATGGCCCTGAGGTCGTCGAGATCGCCACATGCATGTAGGCGGCGCGTTGTTTTTGAAAACTCAAACCGGCGCAGTTGTACGACCGATCGAACCGACTTCAACATTGTGCCCCCATGCAATCGTTCAATTTATAAACCTATAAGAGTGATGCAATAATTTGCGCAAGCCCGGCAACTGTTGTTCGTGGGTTGATGATGCACATCCGAAGCACCGTCTCGCCATCCCATGTCGTTGGCACGATGAAGGCAAGACCCTCGCCCAACACTCTGTCGCTCCACATTTGGTATTGAGCAGGACTCCAACCAATTCGTCGAAACACGAGAACTGACAGCTCAGGTTCGAGCACCAAGTCGAGATGCTTTGAGTCACGAATGAGTTGCGCACCTAGTTGGGTGACCGCGAGAGTTGCTTCAACTGCTTCGGAATAGGCGTCAGTGCCGTGCATTGCGAGACTGAACCAGAACGGGAGTCCACGTGCGCGACGCGAGAGATGGTGCGCAAGGTCCGAAGGATTCAATGATTGATCGGTCAGGGTGTCGTCATCCTGTTGAGAAATATCTAGGTATTCTGCGTGTTGAGTATGGGCAAGGCGTGCCATTTTGGGATCTCTATAGATCAGTGCGCACGAGTCGTATGGCCCATACAACCACTTATGCGGATCGACAATCATGCTGTCGGCGTGCTCGATGCCATTAAACAAGTGGCGCACGCTTGGTGCGCATAATGCTGCAGCACCGTATGCGCCGTCAACATGAAACCACGTGTCGAGGTCATGAGCATGCTTCGCGATGCCTGCCAGATCATCGACGACACCGACGTTTGTAGTGCCCGCCGTTGCAACAATCGCACACACTCTGCTCAATTCGCTCTCACTAAGAATGCCGAGAAACCTTCCAAGAGCGACACCATCGGTACGACCCCGATGATCGGCCGGCACCTTGATGATGTCGGCGTCCATCACAATTGCTGATTGTTGAATCGATGAATGAGATCCGCCCGAAGCGATGATGAGCGGACGAGTGGAATTGAGCGCACCGTTGGCGCGAAGTCGCCAACGCGATCGCGCGGCCACTAATGCCGACAAGTTTCCAGCCGTCCCCCCAGAGACGAATACTCCCCCTGATTCTGGCGGCATGCCGGCCAAATCTGAGATCCACTTCATTGCTTGATTTTCCGCGTAGATCGCGCCAGACGCTTCGAGCCAGAAATCTGCGCAGATGTTCGATGCTGCAACGACCAAGTCAAAGAGGACCGAACTCTCAGTTGGAGCTCCAGGCACAAAAGCTAAAAACAACGGGTGGTCAACGCTGATACAAGAAGGAGCAAGTTCGTCGACAAATTCGCGCAGAACATCAAGCCCATTGCGACCTTGTGGCGTGATGGTTTGACCAACTATGCGCTGCAATTCGCTCAATGAATATGGCCGGTCGAGGGGCGGCGGATCCATTTTGATGCGTTCCATTGCGTATTGAACAATTGCAATTGCTAGTTCGGCACTCTCTTCATCATAAAAGTGCATTAGCTGCGGCTTCGAGATATCACTCATACGTTGCAGACTACTTTGCCATGGCTTTGCGTACGGCAGATTGGGTTGGTAGCGATGGAACTGCACCGCGCACAGTTGTGGCGAGCGCACCTGCAACTGCACCAACGGATGCCGCGTCGTTGATGCTTTGGCCCTGCGCGAGTTCGGCGCTCAATGCACCAATAAATGCATCGCCTGCTCCAACGGTGTCGATAGCAACAACTTTGTGAGGCGCGATGTTTGTTTCAGATAATGCGGTGTTGATCACTGCGCCCTTTTCGCCGAGTGTCGTGACTACTGTTGCCACGCCTGCTGCGAGTAATGCTTGTGTGCCACCGCAAGCAGCCGATTCGGTTTCGTTAGGCACAATCACGTCTACTAGCGACAGAATTTCTGGCGTCAGAGTTTTATATGGTGCCGGGTTGAGCACCGTTGTTGAACCATTTGCGCGAGCAGCGGTGAGTGCAATGAGAACCGTTGTGATCGGAATTTCGAGTTGCATCAACAACACATGCGCCGTTGGAAGCATTAGAGGACTTTGCGCAACGCCTACTTGAGTGTTTGCGCCCGAGATCACCACAATTTCGTTTTCACCGTGCGCATCTACATTGATAAACGCACGACCTGTCGGCATGTCGACTACGCGCAACATCGTCGTGTCTATCCCCTCCTTTTCAAGCACGCTGCGCAAAAATATTCCTGCATCGTCGTTGCCAACGCAACCAACAAATGCCGTGCGTGCACCCATGCGAGCACACGCAACCGCCTGATTGACTCCTTTGCCGCCAGCATGTTCGGCATACCCAAGCGCAACGATGGTCTCGCCTGGTTTTGGAAGATGATCGAGTGTTGCAACCAGATCGAGATTGGCACTGCCCACGACCACGACGTCGAATGCAAAATCTTGGGGTGCCGTATTCACCTCTCTACTGTGGCACATCAGTGCATCAAAACTGAAGATCACAGGCGAACAACTAGAGTCTTTCGAATGACAACTTCAAGTAGCCCAATCCCGATGATCATCGACTGCGATCCGGGTCATGACGATGCAATGGCGCTCGTGGTAGCTGCCCGACATGCCAATGTGCTGGGTGTAACGACCGTTGCCGGCAACGCACCAATTGCTGCAACCACCCGCAACGCGCGCATCGTTCTCGACATGATCGGATCAACCGCACCACTGCATCAGGGAGCACACCGGCCACTCGTTGCACCACCCCGAGATGCTTCTTACGTGCACGGCAAGAGTGGATTGGACGGCGCCGACTTGCCAGAGCCGTCACGCCCAGCGGATTCTGATGACGCAGTTGGTTTCATTATCGATACATGTCGCACAACCGAGGGTGTGTGGTTGGTGCCTACTGGCCCACTCACCAACATTGCGCTCGCACTTCGTAGCGCACCAGATATTGCGCGCCGCATTGCTGGTATTTCGCTTATGGGAGGTGGCTCGTTTGGCAATCGCAGTGCGGCGGCCGAGTTCAATATCTGGGCAGACCCAGAGGCCGCTGCGATGGTCTTTGAATACGGCGGCAAGTTGATCATGAGCGGGCTCGATGTGACGCACAAATTGCAAGCAACCCCTCAACGAATCGACAAGGTGCGCGCGCTACCAGGGCATCTCGCATCAGTGCTCGCCGACTTGTTTGTCTTTTTCTCTGACGTATATGTGAAGCGTCACGACAACATGCAAGGCGGAGCAGTCCACGACCCGTGTGCAGTACTCGCCCTTACGCACCCGCAACTCTTTACCACCAAGCCTCAACACGTGGTGATCGAATTGAATGGCGAGCACACGCGCGGAATGACAATGATCGATCAACGTGGCTTGATTGAGCGCCTACTCCCAAATTGCGAAGTGGTATGGGACGTACAAGCCGAAGCGGCCTTTGATGTAATTGTTGAGGCCATCGGCCACTATTCGAAGTAGCTACTTACTCCAGCTCAGCAATTTTTCGACGTCAGTAAAATCGAATGGGTCAGAGCATGTCAAGATGATGTGTTCGGCACCAACTTCTTGGTACTGAGCAAAAATCTCTTGAGTTACTTCTTTGGGATAGATGGCAACCGTGCGATCGATCTCACGAGGATTACGACCAATTTTCGCGCACCATTCGTCCAAAATCTTGATCTTGTTGCCGTAGCTCTCTGGCGGACCAAAGTAGTTGTATTGATTGGCATGCTCCGCAACAAGGCGCAACGTAAATTTTTCTCCGCCACCACCAATCATGATCGGGATAGATCCATTGACAGGCTGCGGGTTGAGTTTTGCCAAGCGCGCTTTGATGACCGGTAAGCCAGCCTCGAGCAACTTGAGCCGCTCGATTGCGGTTCCAAATTGGTAACCGTATTCGGTGTAGTCACGCTCAAACCAACCAGAGCCGATGCCCAACACAAAACGTCCATTGCTGATGTGATCGATAGTGCGCGCCATATCGGCCAGCAGTTGTGGGTTGCGATAAGTGAAGCACGAAACAAGTGCGCCAATTTGTGCATGGCATGTGTCGGCAGCCATTGCAGCAAGCAGTGAATAACACTCGAAGTGTGTGGACTCTGGGTCACCAGACAATGGGTAAAAATGGTCCCAGGTCCAGATGCTGTCGACGCCCATTGCATCGGCTGACTTCCATGCCTTGCGCATTTCACTGATTGATGTGGCCTGTGGCCAAAGTTGAACACCGATTTTCATTCGAAACTCTCTCTCTTGATTAAATGAATTTTTTGAGTATTGCAAACTTGCGCTTGGTGTACGGCGGATATGCAAGTGGTGCATCTACGCGTGTCGAGCGCTTGAGTACTGGCTTGAGATGCTGAAACGTATCTACACCGGCGCGGCCGTGATACGCACCCATGCCGCTCTCGCCTACTCCGCCAAACGGCAAGAATGGGCCGGTCATGTGAAAAATCGTTCCGTTGACCGTGACTCCACCAGATGTGGTGCTCGCAACAACTTTGTCATTGACTTTTTGATCTTCGGCAAAGACATACAACGCAAGAGGGTGCGGCCGAGCATTAACAAAATTGATGGCTTCGTCAATTGAGCCAACAGTAAGCATCGGTAAAATTGGTCCAAAGATCTCTTCTTGCATCACCGAGTCGTTGGCAGTTACATCAACCAACACTGTTGGGGCGATGTAACGCTGCTGTTCGTCGGTTTCGCCACCTATTGCGATCTTTCCCGACGTCAACATTGCCTTGAGGCGCGAAAAATGGCGTGGTGAAGAAATACGGGCGAAGTCACCACTTTGCTGTGGGTCTGAGCCATAGAAATCTTTGACTGATTTGCGAATTTCGTCAACCAATTTGTCGGCGATATCTGCGTGCGCAAGAACATAGTCGGGAGCGACACACGTTTGACCAGCATTCACATACTTGGCCCACGCAATGCGACGACCAGCAATTGTAATGTTCGCTGATTTATCAACGATGGTTGGGCTCTTGCCACCCAACTCAAGAGTGACTGGTGTGAGATTTTCGGCTGCTGCTCGCATGACAACACGACCGACTGTGCCGTTGCCTGTATAGAAAATATGGTCAAACTTTTCTGCCAACAACTGTGTTGTCTCTGGCACTGCACCTTCAACAATCGCAATGGCGTCGTTGTCGAAATATTGCGGCACGAGTTTGCCGAGCAAAGCAGATGTCGCGGACGACACTTCAGATGGTTTCATCACGACTGCGTTACCGGCTGCAATTGCACCTGCAACCGGAATAAGTAGAAGCTGAATCGGGTAGTTCCAAGGAGCGATCACCAACACCACGCCCAAAGGCTGCGGAATACGGTGCGAGCTTCCTGGCAACGACACCAACGGTGTACTTACCTTGCGAGGCTCTGTCCACTTCTTAATATTTTTGATGATCAATTCAATTTCGGTGATCGAGAAGCCAATGTCATACAGCCAGGCCTCTTCTGGGCCTCGCCCAAGATCCTGTTTGAGAGCAGCAGAAAAATCATCTGCATTGTCTCGCAGCATCTTGATCATGCTCGACAGTTGAGCCTTACGCCAAGCGAGCGGGCGCGTTTTGCCAGACTCAAATGCTGTGCGCGCTGTAGCT
>CAXNIQ010000067.1:0-6964 GCA_964202465.1 Ilumatobacteraceae bacterium | reverse complement strand
AGCGCTATGGCAATTCGCGCAGTTGGACAAGTTGCATCGCGATTGAAGCACTTAGTTGTCAGTGCATTCCACAAATCGGCGCCGTCTGCTCCACTTCGCAATTCGACAGTCACCGTCCAACTGCCGTTATTGATAACGGCTTGAGCATTGTTGGTAAATACTTTTCCGCTCGCCCCTGCTGGTCCTACTAGAAAGGCCTCGCCATTTTGTCCCATCAACACTGCATTGACATTTGGGTCAGTCGTGTCTTCGGAGACACCAATGTTTGGCAACGTCGTCTCTGTTGCAGCAACTACCGCCACGGTTGTCGCAGTAGAAACGACAACTGGCACAGTCGTTGCAGCGCCTCTGGCGCGCACGCTGCCAGGGCCACCATCGGTTGCGGGAAGGGTTGTGTCACTAACAGCGACCGTCGTAGGCGAACCTGCAACTGTTGTTGATGTGTCGGTGTTGAGTGTGCCGGCCTGCAAAACAGGTCGCAACAACAATTCACCTTGTCGTCCAATGATGTCGAGTGCTTGTTGCTGATCATTAACACCTGGCAAGTTGACAACAACGTTGTTCCCTTGACGAGTGATCTCTGGTTCTGAAACTCCGAGTGCATTGACGCGTTGGCTAATAATCTCGACTGCTTGAGCAAGTGCGCTTGGCGTGAAGTCGCCCTCTGGCTGCAACGTAACTGAAGCACCACCCTGCAAGTCGAGCCCAAGTGCTGGCACGTTGCCGGCCAAAAGATTGCCAGCCAAGAGTGAACTCACCAGCACCACAATGCCAACGAGCGAGAAATACAGACGACGTGCCATAAATATATGAACCGCAAATAACCGAGCGGTACTTACCTACTTCTTGTCGTTCTTGTCGATGGCCGATTGGTCATTCGAACTTGGAGTAGAGACTTTGGTGGCGATGGCGCTACGAGCAACGCGAATCTCGACTTTTTCGGCAATGTCAAGCCACACATAACCGTCTTCAATGGCGGAAATAAAACCATAGATACCGGATGCCAACACGACTTCGTCGCCCTCTTGTAGAGCGCTCTGCAGATTGCGGGTCTCTTTTTGTCGTTTACGTTGTGGGCGAAGCAACAAGAAGTACATGGCACCGAAGATCAGTACCAGAGGCAAGATAGACAAGATGCTTCCGCCGGACTTTGGTTCGGTTGTAGGAGCGCCAATGATGGCGAAAAGACTGATGAACATAAGTCGTTACTCTATCGCTCAACTAGGCGAACTAGAAGGCGGGCTATCAGCAGCACCGTTGCCAGCGTCATTACCCCAAACGGCCAAAATCTCTTGACGGAGTGATGAAAATCGGCCCGCAATTATCGCTGCTCGCATTGCATCCATCAGCGACAACGTCCACGCAATGTTATGTATCGATACCAAGCGAGATGCCGTGGGTTCACCTACCTGAAAGAGATGTCGAATGTAACCGCGCGTATGGCGAGCACATACCGAACACTTGCACGTGGGATCAATTGGGTCGTTGCTCAATGTAAATTCAGAGCGCTTCAAATTGACCCGACCAAGTGATGTCAGTGCAGTGCCATGCCTGCCCAGTCGTGTCTGTAGCACGCAATCAAACTGATCAACACCCAAATTGACAGCCTCTACCAAAGACGCTGGGTCGCCTACACCCATGAGATAGCGAGGTCGATCGAGTGGTAGGTGCTGGATTGCGGCAGCTAGTGCCGGCAGCATTTCTTGGCGTGACTCTCCTACCGATAATCCGCCAATGCCGTATCCATCAAAATTGAGTTCGGCAGTGCGAAGTGCACTTTCTTTGCGCAAGTCGACATCCACGCCGCCCTGCACAATTCCAAATAGTGATTGATCGGTTCTGGTGTGCGTTGCTCGTGCTCGCTTGGCCCACGCAGATGTGCGCTCGAGAGCAGTTCTGACTACTGGCGCAGGCGAAGGAAGCGCTGGACAAACATCGAGCACCATCTGAATATCTGCTCCGAGTAATTGTTGAGTGTGCACCGCAGATTCGGGCGTGTACCGATGCCGCGATCCGTCATAGGTTGACTTAAACGTCACGCCATCATCGTCAACATCTGGGTTGAGTGAAAAAACCTGAAAGCCACCAGAGTCGGTCAGTGTCAATCCTTTCCAACCCGCAAATGCCCCAAGACCACCCATGTCACTGACGGTCTGCGCACCTGGTCGCAACATCAGGTGATATGTATTGCCGAGCACAATTTGTGCCCCCAATTCTTCGTAGTCTGCGGCGCTCAAATATTTGATCGCACCGCGAGTTCCGACAGGCATGAAGCACGGCGTCGTATACGAGCCTCGGTGCGTCACTGCCGTTCCGGCGCGGGCGTTACCCTCGCGGGCTTCTTCGGTGAAGTGAACTGGAAACATCAACTACACGGTAGTGGCATGCAAAGTTGCGCGAGTTACTTCGCAACGCTTCGAGTAAGCAACATGGCATCACCAAATGACAGCATGCGGTACTCGCGCGCGATTGCTTGTTGATACAACGAACGCCACCTCGTGCCAATAAATGACTGAATCATCAACAACAACGTTGTGCGTGGCATATGAAAGTTGGTCATCATCACGTCAACCACCTTCCATTCGAATCCTGGCGTGATGAACAGGTTTGTGCGGCCACTCAATTGTCCAAACGCGACAGCGCTTTCGAGTGCTCGGGTTGCTGTGGTGCCAATTGCAATCACCCTCCCTCCGACATCGTGGGCATGCATGCACGCATCCATCGTTTCTTTAGGCACCCTGTACGACTCGGTGTGTATCACGTGCTCAAGCGGATCATCGACAGAAATCGGCTTGAAGGTGTCAAGACCTACCACCAACTCCACTTCACAAATCTGTGTGCCCTGATCACGAATCCTTTGCAGCAACTCTGGCGTGAAATGCAAACCAGCCGTCGGTGCAGCAGACGATTTTTGATCATGTGCAAAAACTGTTTGGTATCGCTCAACATCCAGCAGTGTTTGAGTGATGTACGGCGGCAATGGCATGCTCCCATATCGCGCAATTGAACCCTGAATATCATTTGCCAGCATTCGAACCAAAAAGGTGTCTCCAGCCATGGTGCGACTACCCACTTCCATAAATTCGTTGTTGTCATGGGCATACAAAATTTCGCCTGCTTTGAGTTTGCCGCCAGGTCGCAACAGTGTTTCCCACAAACCAGCATCAGCGTCGTGTTCTTCGAGCAACAATGCTTCAACAACACCGCCACTCGAACGGCGCAGGATCACTCGAGCCGGCATCACTCGGGTGTGATTGACCACGATGACATCGTTTGGATTCACAAAACTCAATAGATCCAAAACATGACAATGCAGTGGTGAGTCGTCTCCCGTATCTACCAGAAGTCGGGCCGAGTCACGCGGTTCAATGGGGTGCTGCGCGATCAGATTCGTCGGCAAGTCATAATCAATGTCCGATAATTGCATAGTTGGAAGAGAAAACTAGGCGAACAAATCGGGTTTTTGCGCAGGGGCTTGCAATCCAAGGTGCGTATACGCGAGAGGCATCGCAACGCGCCCACGAGGAGTGCGTGCGATCATCCCCTGCTGAATCAAGAAAGGTTCATAGACATCTTCAATCGTTTCAGTCTGTTCGCTCACGCTGATCGCAAGAGTCGACAATCCAACTGGTCCACCACCGAACTGCACACAAATAGCGCTCAATACCGCACGATCCACTTTGTCCAGTCCGAGTTCGTCGACTCCAAAGACGGTGAGTGCTTCTTGAGCAGAGGCTTTGTCGACGGTGCCGTCACCTCGCACCTCTGCAAAATCTCGTACTCGTCGCAACAAGCGGTTGGCAATACGTGGCGTTCCCCGCGACCGACGAGCAATCTCTGTTGCACCTTGCGAGTCAATATCAACCTGCAAAATGCCAGCTGCACGGGTGATAATCGATTGCAATTCTTTTTCGTCGTAATAGTCGAGCCGAGCAACCAAGCCAAAACGATCGCGCAACGGACCAGTGATCATGCCCGTGCGCGTGGTGGCCCCGATCAATGTGAACTTTGGCAACGTCAGTCGAATCGAAGACGCAGAAGGCCCCTTGCCAACCACAATGTCAATCTGAAAATCTTCCATCGCTGGGTACAAAATTTCTTCGACTGTGCGCGACAGGCGGTGGATCTCGTCGATAAACAAGACATCGTTCTCGCCGAGCTTGGTCAAAATTGCAGCAAGATCTCCGGCCCGCTCAAGAGCTGGTCCCGATGTCACATGCAGTTGCGCCGACATCTCTGTTGCAACGATGCCAGCAAGCGTGGTTTTGCCAAGACCTGGAGGGCCAGCAAACAGCAAATGATCGGCGGCCTGACCTCGCCGTCGCGCAGCCTCGAGCACAATGCTGAGGTGCTCTTTCAATTCTCGTTGTCCAACAAAGTCTGTTAACGATCGCGGACGCAAACCCACTTCGTCGAGCAATTCAGTGTCATCTTCTGGCCGCTGATGTGGATCTACAAATTCTTCACGCACGCTTCACCCCTAATGCATTGAGTGCCTGACGCAACATACTCTCAGGCGTATCAGTTGCCGACAATTCGCGCAATACATCACGAATTTCTTCACTCGAATACCCGAGCCCTGCAAGAGCCTCTCGCACATCGGTGACGGCACTGTGCGCCGCCGATTGTTCACCGTGAGGTGTGTCCATGATGGGCAGATTCATGCGGCCCTTTAGTTCGATCAAGAGACGCTCAGCGGTTTTGCGTCCCACACCAGAAACAAGCGTGAGAGCAGAGTGGTCATTGGTGGCAACAATGTCGATCAATGCTCGCGGCGTGTGTGTAGCAAGGACCGACATTGCCATATTTGGACCAACACCGTGAGTCGCAATCAAAATTTCGAATGTGCGACGTTCGTCTCGATCAAGAAAGCCGTACAGCGTCTGCGCATCTTCGCGAATGTGATGATGCACGTGCACGAATGCCTGCGACGTTGGCTCCAATTCGCCAAGTGTGCGCGGTGTTACATGGATCAAGTATCCGACGCCAGCAACCTCGAGCAATACAGTCGAGTCTTGATTTCGCTCGATCACTACTCCGCGCAATGAGCCGATCATTGTGCACCTACCGTTGATTGTGCTCGCGCAATGCTGCTGCGCAAAGGTGCAACAGCCAGATGACAGAGTGCAATCGCGGCGGCGTCAGCAGCATCTGCAGGTTGCGGCAACGAGACAAGCCCGAGGCGTTGCTGCACCATTTTTTGCACTTGCCATTTGTTTGCAGTACCAGAACCCGTCACCGCGCTCTTGACCTGACTCGGGGTGTACTGCACAACATCGATTCCCAATCGACTCGCCATTGCCAACACCAAGCCACTTACTTGTCCAACGCTCATGGCTGTACGCACATTATTCTGAAAAAAAACTTGTTCAATTGCAATGGTCTGCGGCTGAGTCTCGAATATCAAACGTTCAATATCGATTTGTAGCGCACTCAGGCGGTGCTGCAAGAGTTCGGTTGGCGCAGTTGTCATGACTCCGAGCGCGATAACACCTGGCAACGATGCGTGCTGTGCTTGTAAAACTGCGTAACCGCATCGGGTTAAACCTGGGTCGATGCCAAGTACCACTTCGGCAGACTGCTGGGCGAACATATGTTCTACCTTAGTGCCCAAATACCTACCAGGTAAGGATTTATTGGGCCGACTGCAAGACAGCAACCAATTCGTCCACAGGACGAAAGGTCAAACCCATTGCAGATCGATGGGCATAGCGCACCACACCCTGGCTGTCGATCACGAAAATACTGCGGCGCACCATTCCCAAAAGTCCGAGAATGCCATACGCCTTTGCCACCTCTTTGGTGGTGTCGGCCAACAGTGGAAATCCAAATCCGTGCTTTGCCGAGAACGCATCGTGACTCGCTACATCTTGGGCAGAGATGCCAAGCACCTGCGCGCCAATGTTGTTAAATTGCGCGAGCTCATTGTTGTATGAACACAATTGTTTTGTACACACAGCCGTATTGTCTCCTGGATAGAAAACCAGAACAACTGGCTTACCCAAGTAGTCAGACAACGAATACGACTTTCCACCGCTCCCCATCAACGTAAACGCAGGAGCCTTGTCGCCTACTTCGATGCTCATGATGCGGCCTCTTCAAGGATTGCATCGGTCATGTCGAAATTGGCATACACATCTTGCACATCATCGTTGTCTTCCAAGTCGTCCATAATTTTCAAAATTGCTTTTGCATCAGCGATGTCAGTAACGGGAACCTGCATTGACGAAACCATTGTTGAAACGGCCGACGCAACTGTCATTCCCGCTGCTTCCAAAGATGCCTTCAATTCATACAACGCATGTGGATCGCATGTGACGCGCCATGAGTCGCCGTCGTCTACAACATCTTCTGCACCGTGTTCTAGCGAAACCATCATCACTTCGTCTTCTGAAACCGATTTATCAATCTGTACAACGCCTTTGCGCGAAAACTGCCAGCCGACTGCGCCGGGCTCTGCCATTGCCCCGCCTGACTTGCTAAAAGCAAGTCGCACATCGGAAGCCGTGCGATTGCGATTGTCGGTCAGTGTATCGATCAACATCGCGACACCGCCCGGCGCGTACGCCTCATAGGTGATCGATTCAAACGCAGCACCGGTGTGCTCGCCCATTCCGCGTTTGATCGCGCGATCGATCGCATCATTGGTCATTTGCGCTGCTTTGGCCTTCAACACAATCGTTCGCAATGATGCATTCGACGCTGGGTCGCCTCCGCCTTCCCTCGTGCTGACTTCAAGTTGACGCGCGAGTTTTGCAAACGTTTTACCGCGGGCTTTGTCGGCCTTGCCCTTTTTGTGTTTGATCGTTGCCCATTTGGAATGTCCGGACATCTTTATACCTCCCGCAGAAACATTGAATGAATACGACTATCGCTTGTCAATTCTGGATGAAACGACGCCACCATAACCGAACCTTGTCGCGCCAGCACCACTTTGCCCTCGTGCCTCGAGAGAACTTCAACG
>CAXNIQ010000066.1:0-6995 GCA_964202465.1 Ilumatobacteraceae bacterium | reverse complement strand
GACAGAGACGGCTTGATCAAGATGTCGGTGGCGCTTGTGTTTCCAAGCAAGTACGAAGGCTTTGGTGCTCCGGCACTTGAGGCAATGGCGCTTGGTACTCCTGTGATTACGAGTAACTGCGCATCGTTGCCAGAAGTGGTGGGCGATGGTGGTCTTGTGTTGCCGCTCGAAGAGTCGGCATGGGCTGGTGCACTTGTAGAAGTACATGCGCGGCGCGACGAATTGATTCGTCGAGGGTATGCGCGAGCAGCGCAATTTACTGCTGCTCAGTCGGCCCAAGACCTATGTCGCGCCTATGAAACTGCAATGGGTGAAATAGCATGAGTGTCAACAAATTGAGGCTTGTCGTTTTGTGTCCGCACTTTGCGCCAGACATGGCACCAACGGGTGCAGTAATGACTCGCATTGTGCACGAATTGGCAGAGCTTGGACACGAACTGCATGTAGTGACGTCGTTGCCGTGGTATCGCGAGCACGCGATCGAGTCTGGTTGGGGTGGAAAATTGTGGCGTGTTGAACACACCACATGGGGCTCGATCACGCGAATACATCCGTTTCCTGGCAAGACCAAACGAAACTTGTTGCGCAGAGCATTTGGATTTGTGTTGTTTAGCGCGGTTGTCGGATTGCGCAGTCTCATTGCTGGCGGGTTTCCTCGACGCATTGATGGAGTGTTGGCCATGTCGCCGCCGCTCACACTTGGTCTGACAGGGTGGTTCACCAAACTTTTCCGCGGTGGAATGCTGGTCTTCAATATTCAAGATATTTTTCCAGATGCTGCTGCGCAAACTGGCGCCATCACGAACAAACAAATTTTGAATGCTGCGAGATGGCTCGAGCGCGTGAGCTACGAACGATCTGATGCTGTCGTGTTGTTGTCAGATGATTTGGAGCGCAATGTTGCGGCAAAACTTTCGACCAAGTTTCACAATCGATTGCACGTGATTCCAAACTTTGTTGATACTACTTCGATTGTGCCGGGCGACAGAATGACGGGCTATCGCCGTGAGCTCGGCATCGACCATCGGGTGGTTGTGATGTATGCAGGCAACGTGGGTTTTTCTCAGTCACTCGGACTCGTGATCGCTGCAGCTCGGGCGATGCCAGAAATTGCGTTTGTTATTAATGGTGACGGTGCAGCGAGAAGCTCGTTGCAAGATGACGTAAAAAACAACAACATCGGCAATGTGTATTTCGCCGACTATCAACCAATTGAGCGGTTGTCAGAGGTGCTTGCCTCTGGTGACATTCACGTGGTGCCGCTCAAGACCGGATTGGCGTCGGTGAGTGTGCCATCCAAGATGTACTCGATCCTTGCTGCTGGCAGGCCAGTTGTTGCCGCCATCGACCCAGCAACAGAAATTCCTCGCACCCTGGCTGCAAGTGGCGCAGGTTTGGCGGTGGTGCCCGACAACGAAGATGCGTTCATTTCGGCGTTGCAAATACTGATTTCTGATGGGCCGAGGCGCATCGAAATGGGGGCGCTAGGTCGTGCTTGGGTCGAACAACATGCTTCTGCGGCGGCAGTTGCAAAGAGGTATGAGGCGATTTACCTCAACAACCGATAACCTTTGGTCTTCGTGGCTCGATCATCATCAGCGAAAAAAATCGCAAGACTCGCCGAAAAGGGCAAAGGGAAGAAAATCCGCTTCCAAGGCGGCTCATTGTTTCCGACCATCATTTTGGTTGTCTGTGTGCTTGGAATCGCCCTCATTACCTATGCCCGCCAGGGCGGCACAACCGTGGATGCATCCGCCACGGCTAATCAAGAGTATTTCTCGAGCTTTGGTGTGTACAAGTGCAATGCCTATCTCACTGGTTTTGCTGGCGCAGCAACCGATGTTGCAGCGGTATCGCCAAATGCGTATATCAAAGCCGATGGAATTTTTGCGTGGAAGCCCCAAGTTCTTGCAGGATTGCGCAAGGCCAAACTGAAGACATTTTTTGATCTCTATGGCATCACTGTCGATGACAAGTCGATCACATTTCCTGCAGCTGTGAATGGCGGCGAGACAATTACCGAAGCCGACACAAAGTGCAAGGATGCAAATGGTGTCGAACAAGACGCAACTCTTCGCGTGTTGGTGTGGAATGACTATCGCAACACCGCTGACAGCAATATTTCAATTGCAAGTTTTGATGGAGTGCGACTCACGGATGATGGGATGGCCATTGCTCTTGCGTTTACCGCAGATGGTGTCGAGATTCCGCAACCCGACTCGTCGGCACTCGAGACGCTTGCCTTTCAAACACAGAAGTAGGTAGCAGCGATGCACGCAGTCGTGCTTGTCGGAGGTTTTGGAACAAGACTCCGGCCGCTGACATACAGCATTCCGAAACCTTTGTTGCCTGTGGCGCACACATCAATGCTCGAGCGACTGATGAACTCGCTGGCAAAAGGCGGCGTGACGCATGCAGTACTCGCACTTGGGTTTAAGCCTGAACCGTTTATGACTGCGTTTCCAAATGATTTGTGTGGGTCGGTGCAGATTTCTTATGCGGTCGAAGACTCGCCACTCGATACGGCTGGAGCAATTGGTTTTGCAGCGCGCACTGCAGGAATCACCGACACGTTTGTTGTTGCTAATGGTGACGTGCTGACCGATCTAGACATTGCGTCGTTGATTTCATTTCACCGACATCATGGCGCAGAGGGGACGATATCGCTCACACCTGTTGATGACCCTTCGCAATACGGAATTGTTGAAACAGACGCAAACGGGCGAGTACTGCGCTTTTTGGAAAAGCCACAACCAGGAATGACGACGAGCAATTTTGCGAGCGCCGGCACCTATGTGTTTGAGGCATCGGCGCTTGCGCGAATGCCGGGAGACAAAAAACTGTCGATTGAGCGAGTGGTGTTTCCCCAAATGGTTGACGACAAAGCGTTGTTTGCATTGTCGACAGATGATTACTGGATTGACGCAGGTCGGCCTGATACGTATATTTCGGCAAATATTCATGTGTCGAAGCGGGCATTGCAATCAACTGATCAACCAATACACCCAACGGCAACTGTTGGTGCATCAGCAACGATTGTAAACAGCGTGATTGGCCAGAACGCAGTAGTGCTCGACGGTGCGCGCATTGAACGCTCGGTTGTATTGCCGGGTGCACACATAGGTAGAGGCGCTGTCGTGACTGACTCATTGGTGATGGGAACAGTTGGCGCAAATTCGCACGTGACTCACTCGATTATCGGATCTACTGGTGTTGTGGCTGAAAATGCGGAGTGCATCAATGCTCAGGTACCCGCACAAGATCCGGCACAAGTTCCGAGATAGGCAAAACCATGGCTGTCACCCGAAAGTCGAAAGTATTCGTCTGTGGTGGTGCAGGGTTTATTGGATCACATCTTGTTGAACGTCTGCTCGCAGACGGGCATGCGGTTGATGTCGTTGACGATTTATCGACGGGATCTCTTGCCAACTTGTCGGTTGCTCGACAGATGGGTGGAGCCCTCAAATTTCATCATCTCGATATCTCGACTGTCGAATTTGGCGAACTCGTGGGGTTGCGTCAACCCGACGTGATTTTCCATCTGGCGCTCTTGCCTCCGAGCGCAACCGAGTCTGCTTCGGTATTGCGCGCTGCTCCGATGTTGTTATCGGTGCTCGAAGCAGCGCGACGTCATCGCGTAACCAAGGTAGTTGTGTGTTTGCCTGCCGTGCTTGTGTATGGCGAAGTGCCCGCCAAATATCTACCAGTCAAAGAGGGACGCAAGGCCGATGCGATTGGAGTTCCGCATGTGATGGCGCAGACAATGATCGACTTGCTTGGCGTGTATCGAGAAATGCATGACATTGAATTCACTGTGTTGGCAATGACCAATGTCTACGGGTTGCGCCAGCGTCCTGAAGATGGAGTGGTGGCAGCATTTGCGTCTGGAGTGATTCGCAATCAAGACCCAGAGATCTATGGCAATGGCAAACAGACACGAGATTTTTTGTATATCGACGATGCAGTTGATGTGCTGACACGCACAATTGCCAAAGGTGGCGGACTCGTGCTCAATGCGGGAACGGGTGTGCAAACAACAATTGAAGAGCTGTGGAAGCTGTTAGGCGCCGGCAGTACGTTGCGCGCCAAGAAACTGCCTACACGGCCAGGCGATGTGCAGAGGCTTGCGGTGTCGACAGTGCGCACACGCATTCAGTTGGGTTGGTCGTCATGGACAACCCTTGGCGAAGGATTGGAAACGATTCAAGAAAGTTTTACGCACAAAAACTAAGTTCTTGTTATCGAAAAAGATCTTCTTGTGCTGGACGAACGATTTCACTCATTGCAGAATCTCGCAGCCAGGTTGGGTCGACGCCACGGATAATGGCGACGGGAATGCCAGATGACTTGCCCATCACGAGTTCGCCGGTGCTTGCGAGTTCGTCTGCGACACACACCTCTGTCACGTGCATGACGCGGCCGAGTGCATCTGGAGTTCCGCGCAAGTCAACAACACCCGCAATTCCGGCAACGCCAATGGCGACGTCGGTGAGACCATTGCGCCACGGCCGACCAAATGTGTCGCTCACGATAATGCCAACGGTGACTCCAAGTTTGGCTTTGATGATGTCTCGAATGCGTCGTGCGGATCGGTCGCTATCAAGTGGCAAGAGTGCAGCAAAACCTCGCTCAACATTTGACAAGTCAATGCCACTGTTGGCGCAGATAAAGCCATGCTTTGTTTCGGTGATGATCAGATCTCCGCGACGGCGCACGATACGTACCGCTTCGTCCTCTACAAGTTGTTTGTGACTGACAGGGTCGTCTGGATCGATTGCAACGAGTCGTCCCTCTGCCTTGGAGACGATTTTTTGCGTAACAATAAGCACATCTCCATCGAGTAAAGGTCCGTTGGGTTCGGTGCGACAGGATTCGACAATGATGTCTCCGAGTTGATCTCCAGGAACTATTTCGCCAATGCCTTCAACACTCCAAGCGGTCATCTTCATCTTGCATTCTCCAGTGTGACTTGGGCCAAATTTTGTGATTTAGCAGGCGTGCTCATGACAGTGTCGGCAACGACGCATCGCATGCCTTGGGCTTCAACTTGTTGTGCAAGATGCGCATCTGCCGAGTCGATAACAAGTGTTCCGCAAATGGATGCGTACAGTTTTGCGACTCCTACAACCGAACATTCATGGCCGAGCTCGGTCATCAGTCGATCGGCTGGGCCTTTGAGTGCAGCACCAGCGATGATGGGAGAGATTGCAACGACCGAATCGCGGCGTTTGGAGAGTGCCGCATCGACTCCTTGCAAGGCGCGCAATGGAGCAATTGAAACGAGAGGGTTAGACGGCGCAATCACAACTGTTTGGGCATTGCTCAGAGCGTCGAGACCAAGTGCAGATGCGGTCGATGCGCCAGCAAAGTGCACGTTGCGCACGGCCACCGAGTGCTGATGTTTGACAAAGTATTCCTGAAATGTGATTTCGGTGCCAGCCGATCCGGCAGCGCAATCTTGGGCGAGAGTGACGACTGTAGAAACTCGATCATTGGTCATCGGCACAAGGCGAACATCAACGCCAAAACTCTTGCAGATCTCGGTTGTCACCTGGGCGAGCGTTGCGCCTTCTGAGAGTCGGGCAGTGCGATAGAAATGTGTTGCTAAATCTTTATCGCCCAAGTTGAACCATGTGGGTGCGGAGCTTGAACCCTGTGGTCGTGCATCAACAAATCGTGCGAGTGCACCCATTGCTGTCCACGATTCGTTCTCTAGACCCCATCCGCGAACAGGATCAATTGCGTTTGCCAATGTGTAGGTGACTGTGTCGAGATCGGGCGAAATATTGAGTCCGTGCAAAATGGTGTCGTCGCCAGTGTTGACAATTGCTGTGATATCGGCGGCGGGCACGACTTGTATGAGGCCACGAAGAAAACGAGCGGCTCCAACACCGCCTGCAAGTACACAGATCACCCCGTTGAGCGTAACTATGAATCGGTTCGTGGCTACGTGACTATGTTGCTACATGGATGGATATTGGCAACTGCTAGAATTGCCCTGCATGCGCAAAGCTTTTATCACCGGAATTACCGGCCAAGACGGTCGTCACCTCGCAGAGTTCTTGCAGACCAAGGGTTACAAGGTCTACGGAATGATGAAAGGTCAGCACAATCCGCGCGCCGAGCTGTTGCGCGACGAGTTTCCCGAGGTCGAAGTTGTGCCAGGAGATCTCACCGACCTCACGAGCCTGGTGACTGCTCTTGAGTATGTGCAGCCTGACGAGTTTTACAACCTTGGGGCCATCTCGTTTGTGGCGATGTCATTTAACCAAGCCGAATTGACTGCCAATGTGACGGGGCTTGGTGTGTTGCGGGCGCTCGAAGCAGTGCGCATGGTGGGTGGTGCTCAAAATAATCCGATTCGTTTCTATCAGGCTTCGTCCTCCGAGATGTTTGGCAAAGTACGCCAAACTCCCCAAACCGAACTCACACCGTTTCATCCGCGATCGCCATATGGCGTTGCCAAGGTTTTTGGTCATGACATCACTGTCAATTATCGCGAGAGCTACGGCATGTATGCATGCTCTGGCATCTTGTTTAATCACGAAGGTCCGCGACGTGGTCTCGAGTTTGTAACTCGCAAGATCACCAACACTGCTGCCCGCATCAAACTGGGTATTGATAAAGAGCTTGTGCTCGGCAATACCGATGCAAAGCGAGACTGGGGATATGCCGGCGACTACGTGAAGGCCATGTGGATGATGTTGCAGCAAGACGCGCCAGATGATTATGTGATTGCAACTGGCGAGACGCACAGTGTTGACGAATTCTTAACACTTGCATTTGAGAAAGCCGGTCTTGGCGACTTCCACCAGTATGTGAAGCACGATCAAAAATATTTCCGACCTGCCGAAGTTGACCTCTTGATTGGCGATCCATCAAAGGCAGAAAAGAAGTTGGGTTGGAAACGTGAAGTTGGGTTTGATCAACTAGTTGACATGATGGTGAAACACGACATTGCCTACGAAACGAATCGCCTCAAGAAAATTTGAGCA